>JAKAZC010000057.1 GCA_021826655.1 Actinomycetes bacterium
CGTTCTCCCACGTGTCGCTGGTCAACTCGGCGGCCAAGATCACCGGCCACCACAAGCCCAGCGCCGACCACGTATTCCGCAGCCTGGCCCGCCAGGCCATGACGGGGTCGCGTCCTACCGGCGTCGCCCGGCGCCACCTCGGGGTGGGGGCGGCCGGGTCCGTTCTGCGCGAAGCGGTCGACCGGGTGGGCGACCGCGCCGATACGGGCTCGGGGCGGACCGGAGCGGCACGGCCGACCCGCAAGCGCTCGGTCCGGCGGGAAGTCCCGCGGAGGGGGCCGGCGATGACGAAGGCCGGTGCCGCCGGGAAGGTGACGGCGAGGAAGGCCGCACCCAGGAAGGCCGCACCCACGAAGGCCACGCCAGCGAAGGCCACGCCAGCGAAGGCCACGCCAGCGAAGGCCGGGGCGAAGAAGGCCACGCCAGCGAAGGCCGGGCCCAAGACGGCCGCGCCCGAGAAGGCGGCAGCCAAGAAGGCAGCGCCGAGGAAGGCCCCACCAAACAAGGCCGGGGCGAAGAAGGCCGGGCCCGAGACGGCCGACGCGCCGACGCGCGACGGCGCGAGGATCCGGCCGGGGGCTACCGACGCCGATCGGCGTACCACCGGGTGACGGACCGGTGAGCGGCGACCACCACCACGGGGTGCACCCGCACCTCGGGCACGGGCAGGTGGACGACGTTCCGCCACCGGTCGGGACCCGGATCGCCGAGGGTGTCCTCGAACTCGATACCCTGCTTGGCGGTTGGGAGCGGGTCACCGCCGGCTACCTCATCGAGGGCGACGCCCCCGTCCTGGTGGAGACGGGCAGCCAGAGCTCGGTCCCCTCCCTCCTCGCCCACCTCGACCGTCTCGGCCTCGGGCCCGGGGACCTGGCCGGCGTGGTCGTGACCCACATCCATCTGGACCACGCCGGCGGAGTGGGCGACGTCGCCCGCGCTTTCCCCGAGGCCACCGTGTACGTCCATCCCGAGGGCGCCCGCCACCTGGTCGACCCGAGCCGCCTGGTCGACTCCGCGGCACGCGTCTACGGTCCCCTCCTCGACACGCTCTACGGAAGGCTCGACCCGACCCCGTCGGAACGCATCCAGGTCCTGGAGGACGGCGAGGAGATCCGTGTCGGGGCCAACCGCTTCCTCACCGCGGTCGACTCTCCCGGCCATGCGAAGCACCACCTGGGTCTGCACGACAACTGGAGCGGGACGATGTTCGTGGGCGACGCGGTCGGGGTCAAGCTGCCCGACGGTGGCGTGCTGCGACCGTCGACGCCCCCGCCCGACTTCGACCTGGACCTCGCCCTCCGGTCTTTGGGCAGATTCGCGGCTCGTCGGCCCACGGGCCTGGCCCTCGCCCATTACGGGCTGCTGACCGACCCGCTCGACGTGCTGCACGAGGCCGACGGGACCCTGCGCCGTTGGGCGGCGGTCGCCGAGGGCGCATACCGAGCCGGTGGAGACATCGCCGAGGCGCTGTCGGCGACGTTCGCCTCCGACCTCGACGGGGTACCCGAGGAGCATCGCCACAAACTCGACGTCATGAACGGGGTGCACTCCAACGCGGCCGGGATGCAGCGCTGGCTGGCCGGTCGCGGCACGGTCCCCGGTGCGGCGAACGCCGAACCCTGAACCCTGGCGCCGAGATCGTGCCCACCGACTCCGGCGCCCACCTGTGGCTGGTCACCGATGAGGCGTACCTCGACGTGGTCGGGCCGGGCTGAACGGCCGACGGGCCTACGGCACCGACGACGTCGTCGGTGCCGGGTTCGGGAGCGTGGTCGACGTGCCGGCGGTCACCGGAGTGACGGTCGTCGTCGTGGAGCCACCGGCGGACGGGGTGTTCGTGGCCGATCCGCCCGGCACGTCGGGCGACGTGCACCCGGTGGGTGGCACGCCGGAGCCGGTCTGCCCCGGCATGAGCACCGTGCCGGCGCAACCGAAGTCGGAGAAGGTCGCCGACAGCGTGACCGAGCCCCCGTCCCTGAAGGTGTCGGTGGACTTGACCTGACGGATGAAGCCGGCCCCGTCGATGGACACCACCGCGGTGTTGGCCGTGTATCCCTGGCTCTCGAGCACGCCGAGCGCATCGGTGATCGCCTGGGCCTGCGCGCTCGAGGTTCCCGCTGCGCCGGCCAGCTGGCCCAGGTCGTTGGTCACCTGGTAGTTGGTCACCGGCACCCCGTCGACGGATGCGGTGCCGGTCTGCGACGCCGCCCCGACGGCGGGCTGTACGAGATCGAGATACCCCGTCGGGCTGGCCATCCCCATCATGGCCACCGCCCCTTCGCGGCTCCCCAACGTGCTCTCGGTGAGCCCGGCGAATCCCGGGAGTGCGGTGCCCGACCCGGCGGCATCCGAGGACGCCGGCGCCAGCCCGTTGTCCGTTGACGCGCGTTCGTAGACGACATCGCTGCTCACCCGAACGCCCACGTCGAGCCCGCTGCCGATGTTCGCCGACGCGACCATGGCGAACGGGCCGGTGTTGATCGTGCCGGTCCCCCGTACCACCGGATCGAGGGGCGCCGCCGCTCCGCCGGTGCAGACGGTCTGCGTTCCCCACATGAGGCCGGGCGGCAGTGAACCGGTGCCGGGGGTGACGGCGGGCGGGATCGCGCCGGCCGTGCCGGAGACGGCGAATCCGCTCGAGTGGACTGCCGATCCCACCGCCGATCCGGCCGGCACCTGCACCGGGTAGAAGGTGGCGGTGCCCGGGGCCGTTCCGCTCGGGACCGGCGTCCGCACCGTGTGGCACGTCGTGGTCGACGTCGTCGTCGGCACCGAGGGCGAGGCGGGCGTACTGGTGATGTCGTAGGAGAAGTCGAAGCTCCCGCTGTCCGTGGTGGCACTGAGCGCGGCGAGGACCTGGTGCTCGGCCGGACCGTTGCCCACCAGCGCATGCCTTCCGGTCGTGTGGGCGGCGGCCGGCCGGGACGACGGCCCGCCGGCCACCAGCACGACCGGTACGGCGACCACGATCAGGACGGCCGCAGCCGCGACGGCGACGCCGGACCGGCGCCATGCCGGAAGGCGTCGCACGCCCGTATCGGTGATCTCGTCGAGCCAAACTCCGTCTTCCGCCATGGCGACGTCCTCCCCGGATGCCGAACGTGTGCCCGCGGCAACCCTACCGGAGGGACACCGGCGTGGGAACGGTGGTTATCCACAGAAGTAGAGCCGGCGATCGCGTCCGTGAGCAGGAGGTTCTTTTCCCCGACCCGCCGGATCAATCGTGCCTGTGCGGCCGAGGCGATCAGCCGGTCGGCCGACAGCCGCGCCGTGCCCTCGTGCTCGCCGAACTCGTCGACCAGCCACCGGGGTAGGGCGTCGGGCAGTGTCCCCGACGTCGCGACGGTCGCGGCGGCCACCGCCCGGATGAGGGGCACGGCCACGAAGGCGGCGTATCGGGCGAGGGTCGAAGCGGGCCCGACCCCGGCCAGGATCTGCCGGCCCCGCTCGGTCAACACCAACCCGGAGCCTCGGCCGCCCACCGCGCCGAACAGTCGGGCATTGGCCACCCGGCCGAGATAGGCGCCGTGGTTGGTGCCGCTGTACCCCAGCGCCCGAGCGAGCAGATCCGGGGCGACGGTACCCCCCGCCGGAGTCAGCCAGCCTGGCCACCTCGACTGCAGCGGTCAGACCGTAGCGAACCGACCGGAATCTGGAGCGGGCCACGCCCACCGTCTCCCAGGTCGACCGGACCGGTGGCGGGGGGCAGGCGCCAGACGGTCCGCTCCCCGTCGTGGGGTCCGGAGCCCATAGGCTGGCCGTCCACGTGCCGGTCGGGGGATGCTGCACGTGCTCGCACCGGCGGGGCGGCGTGCGGCCGACGGGTGTCGAAGAGAACAGGAGCCCGTGGTGACCCATTCGGATCAGCAGGTGTCCGCCCGACGCGACGGGAACGGGGCCACGGCCACGTTCGCGGCCTTGGAAGGGACGGTGTCCGCCATCGTCGCCACCGCGCCGGCCACTGTGCGGATGGCGGTTGCCTGTCTGGCCGGTGGTGGCCACCTGCTGGTCGAGGATCATCCCGGGCTGGGCAAGACCACCCTGGCCAAGGCCCTGGCCGGCGCACTGGGACTCGACTTCTGTCGTCTCCAGTGCACGGCGGACCTGCTCCCCGGTGACGTGGTCGGAGCCACCGTGCTCGCACCCGACGGGGGTGAGCCCCGGTTCCGTCCCGGCCCGGTGTTCACCAACGTCCTCATGGCCGACGAGCTCAACCGGGCTTCCCCGAGGTCCCAGTCCGCCCTCCTCGAGGCCATGGAGGAACGCCAGGTGAGCGTCGACGGGGTCACCCGACCACTGCCCGAGCCCTTCTTCGTGCTCGCGACCCAGAATCCGTTCGACGCCACGGGCACCTCGCCGCTGCCCCACGGCCAACGGGACCGGTTCCTGGTCCGTCTCATGCTCGGGTACCCGAGCCGACCGCAGATGGACGCCATGTTGGCCGGGCCGGACCCGGCCGAGACGGTCCGGCGGGTGCGGCCCTCGGTTACCCCGGACGAGTTCGGGGACCTGCTGGCGGAGGTGGCGGGTGTCCACGTGTCGATGCCGGTGCGCGCGTACGCGCTCGACCTCGTCGATGCCACGCGGGCGCACCCCCAGATCTCGGTCGGGGCCTCCCCGAGGGCGGCGCTCGCCCTGCTCCGCGTCGCATCCGCCCTGGCCGTGGCGTCGGGTCGCACGTTCATCACGCCGGACGACGTGCAGGAGGCCGCCGTCCCGTCGCTGGCGCATCGACTGCTCCTCGGGCCCGGAGTCGAGTTGACCGGTACGGAGGGTGAGGCGCTGATCGCCGAGATCACCGCCTCGATCCCCGTCCCGTTGCGCGAGAGCTGATCAGCCGTTGACGGCGCCGGTACCCCGCCCGACCTCCCGGGGACTCGCCGCACTCGCCGCCTTCGGCCTCGTGGTGGCGTCCGCCGTGTTGACGGGGACACCGGAGCTCGCCCCGCTCGCCGTCCTCATCGGCGCCCCTCTGGCGGTGAGCCCGCTGCTCGTCCGACGCCGGGCACGTCGGTCGCTCGCCGACGCGGAATTCCATGCCCACGTCGAGCCGGCGGCGGTCGAGGTCGGGACCGGCATGCAGGTCAAGCTCGCACTGACAAACCGCTCGCCCGGGTCGTTCCTGCCGCCACTCGGGATCGCCCCCGTCACCGGCCGGTGGCGGGCCCGTGGCGTCGACCACGACCGTTCCCGCCGGCACCACCGGATTGCCCCGTCGGTGTCGTCCCTGTCGGCCCTCCCGGATGCGACGCCGGGCTCCACGGAATCCCTGTTGCTGGACGTACCCACCGGACGACGCGGCGTGCTGGAGCTCCCCGCACAGCACACCTGGGTCCACGACCCGTTCGGTCTGGTGGGCGCCCAGGGGCCGTCCACGCCCGTCGTGCTCGCCGCCGTCTACCCGGCACCGATCCGCCCGGACCAGGCGATCGGCGACGGCACGGTGCCCGTCGCCGGGACCCTGGCGAACGGTCGCCCTACGCCGGCCGGCGGACTGGGCGAGCTCGAGGGCATCCGCCCCTACGTGGTCGGCGACCGCCTGATCCTCCTCCACTGGCCGGCGATGGCCCGTTACGGGACGTGGTTCGTGCGCCAGTTCGGCGGCGACGGCGGGGCCGCCCACTCGATCGTGCTCGACGATCGGATCGGCGTCCATCGACGGGCCGATTTCGAACGACTCGTCTCCGTCGCTCTCGGGGCCGTCGACGAGATGACCCGTGGGCATCGGGCGGTGCACCTGTCGACGCTGTCCGGGACGTCCTATTCGTTCGAGGCGACCGACCGGGGACGCACGTCGGCCCGCCTGGTCCTGGCTGAGCTCCGGCCCGCCGCCGCACGGGACGCGTCCCGGTTCGCCGCACCTCCACCCGACACGGTACTGCTCACGACCCGGACCGGGGCGGAGCGCCTGGTGCACGGCCGGACGGGCCGGCGACCTTCCGCCCCGACCGACGCGCGCCGCGGGTTCCCTGGCCCGACCTCACGGGTGGTCGTCGTGTGAGGCAGCACTGGCCGACGGAGCTGGGCATGGTGGTGGCTTCGCTCGTCGGGGCCGTCGCCGTGGCGCGTCTGGCCGACGGAGCCACGCCCGCCACCCTGGCGACGGCGCTCGTCGGAAACGTGGTGGTGGCCGTGCTCCGTCGTCACCGGTCCCTGGCCGTGGCCCTCGGCGTGGTGGTCGTCGGTGCCGGTGCCGCATGGTGGGGGCTCCACATCTCGTCGCACCCGCGGGGTCTGGGCGCGCACGCACCTCGGTCGCTGTTCCAGATCCTCCGGGCGGCCCGACCGGTCCTGGTCGGCTTCCGTCTCCCCCTCGTGCACACCGCAGGGGTCATCGCCCTGTGCGCCCTGGTGGGCGGCCTGGCCGCGGTTGCCGGACGGGCCCTGGGCACACGTTCGCCGACCCTCTCGTTGGCCCCCGCGTTGGTGCTGGTGGTGTGGTCGGCGATCCTCCTCCCCTCGACCGGAGTCGCGCTGGTCGGACTGGTCCTGGGGGGCGGCGCCCTCCTGGTGCTCGCCGGTGACGGGAGGACGGATCGCAGGAGCTCGGCGGTGGTGGGCACGGTGTCGCTCGGCCTTGCCGCCCTGACGCTGGGGTGGTCCACGGTCGCCGGATCGAGCGTGGCCGCACCAGGTGGCGGCGAGGTCGCCTCCGTCGCCCCGTCGGCTCTGTCACTCGCTGCGGACCTCACCGGGGTGGAGCGGCAGGATGCGAACGTCGTGCTGTTCCGGGCGAGGACCGACGTCCCGACCTACTGGCAGGTCGCAGCGCTGACCGACTATGTCGACGGACGGTGGGTCCCCGACCCGGCGACCGCAGCCCTGATCCACGGATCGACCCCCGTTCGGACCCCGGTTCCGCCGACCGGTCGGCGACTGTTCACCGCCGGTGTGACCCTGGCCGGCTACAGCGGGCGCCTGCTCCCCGCCCCTCCCTCCACGGTCACGTCGTCCGGGACGGCATCGCCGGTGCTCACCGCCTCCGGCGTGGTCGCCGGTGCGCCCGTGCGCGCCGGAAGCAGCTACGAGGTGACCGCGGTCGTCCCCGCTCCGGTGGGCGACGCGCCGTCCGGCACGCCGCCGTCGGGCGCGGAAAGCGCGCTCGGTCCGATCCCTGCGGTCGTCGACTCACTGGCACGGTCGATCACCGCGGCACAGTCCTCCCCCCTCGAGAAGGCGGAGGCACTGACGGACTTCTTCCGGTCGGGGCGGTTCCACTACGGGCTGACCGCCACCCAACCCGCAGGCGTCGATCCTCTGGTGTCGTTCCTCACCCGCGACCGGACCGGCTCCTGCGAGCAGTTCGCCGGCGCATTCGCCGTTCTGGCGAGGGCGTCGGGTCTGGCGACCCGGGTCGTCGTCGGCTTCACCCCGGGCCGCCCGAGCGGCGGCGTGACCGTCGTGCGCGGCAGTGACGCCCACGCATGGCCGGAGGTGTTCCTCGCCGGCGGCTGGGTGTCGTTCGAACCCACACCCCAGCTGCCCTCCGGCGAACTCCCTCCACCGGGCGTGCTCGGACCCTCGGGCCTCGGACAGCCCAATCCGACGGGACCGGTCGCGCCGCCCCCGGTGTCGATCCCGGTGGTGACGGCGCCGTCGGCGACCGTTCCCCAGCATGCCCTCCCGACCCCGCGTGGCTCCAGTCCCGATCGGGTGGCCGTCGTGGGCTGGATCTCGCTGCTCGTACTGGCCGTCCTGGTCGGCGCCACGGCAGGCGTGCTCCGCCGCCACCGCCGGGTCCGGCGCCCGCCGATCGATCGAGTGGTGGCGGCGTGGACGTCGATCGACCGGGCTCTGGCACGACGGGGCCTCGCCCGACCGGTGTGGCGGACCCCGAACGCGCACGTCCGGTCGCTGTCCGGCTCACTCCGCACGGATCAGGCGCAGGCCGCCCTGCCCGACATGGCCACCGTCGCCACCCTCCTCGAGGACATGACGTACGGGTCGAGCGAGCCGGCCTCGGTGGAGGTCGAACGGGCCGAGCAGGCGGCCCGCCGCGCCCGTCGTGCGGTGCTTTCCGGCGCATGCCCGGGCCGACCGGACCACGGAGCCGATTCCGAGCGACGGCCGCACGAGTTCACCGACTCGTAGCTCGACCGGCCGCACCCGGGCGTGCGGGTGCGCGGAGACCTGAGCGACTGACGTGCGTGCGCCCCGGGGGACTCGAACCACCCAACCTCCGGATTAAGGATCCGGTGCTCCACCGTTGAGCTAGGGGCGCGCCCGAAGCATAAGCCCCCGTCGTGATCGGCGGATGGGTGGGTGCAGGGGCCGGCCGCCGGGCCGGGCCCGACGCAGCACCCGGGTCGGCACAGGGTCCTCTCCTAAGATGGCGGCTCCGCGGCGGGTTCCGTCACCGTCGGCGGGAACCCCGGAACGAGGAACCAGCCGTGACCAACGAGACCGACCCGCCGTCCGAGGACGCCGCCGTGCCGACGCTGGACGCGCTCATCGCCGAGCGCCGCCGGAAGCGCGAGTCCCTCGCGGGTCAGGGGATCGACCCGTACCCCGCACGGTTCGACCGGACCGCACTGGGGGGGGAGCTACAGGGGCGTCACGGAGGGCTCGGGCCCGACGTCCGCACCGGCGAGCAGGTGCGCCTGGCGGGACGGCTCACCGCCGTACGGCGCCACGGCAAGCTCGCCTTCGCCACACTGTCGGACATCTCCGGTTCCATCCAACTCCTGCTCCAGGCCTCGACGTTGACGGACCGGGCAACCGCCGTGTTCGACGCCGTCGACCTCGGCGACTGGATCGGCGCCGAGGGCGAGGTCGTCACCAGTCGTCGGGGCGAACTGTCGGTCGACGTCACCGGGATGTGGCTCCTGTCCAAGGCGCTGCGCCCCCTGCCCGACAAGTGGCACGGACTCGCCGAGACCGACACCCGCTACCGCCAGCGCGAGGTCGACCTGTTGGCCAATCCCGAGAGCCGCCGGGTGTTCGAGATCCGCTTCGCCGCGATCGCCGCCATGCGGCGACTGATGGAGGCCGAACACTTCGTCGAGGTCGAGACGCCCATCCTGCAGCCGCAGGCGGGAGGCGCCATCGCCCGCCCGTTCTTCACCCATGCCAATGCGCTCGACATCGACCTGAGCCTTCGCATCGCCCCCGAGCTCTACCTCAAGCGCCTGGTCGTCGGGGGCTTCGAACGCGTCTACGAGATCGCCCGCAACTTCCGAAACGAGGGGGTGTCGACGCGCCACAGCCCCGAGTTCACCGCACTCGAGGCCTACCGGGCCTTCGGTGACGTGACCGACGCAATGGACCTCACCGAGGCCCTGGTGCTGGCCGCGGCGACCGAGGCCACGGGGCGCACGACGTTCGCCGCCGGGGGCAGCCGGATCGACCTCGCCGGACCGTGGCCCCGCCGCCAACTCCTCGACCTGCTGGAGGAGCACCTCGGCCGTCGCGTGCACCCGACGGACCCGGTCTCGGAGCTGCGCGTCGTGTGCGAGGAACACGGGATCGACCCATTGCCGGCGTGGGGTCCCGGCAAGCTGGTCTTCGAGCTCTACGACCAGGTCCTGCTGCCCGGCATCGTGGACCCGGTGTTCGTCGTCGGGTTTCCGGTGGAGGTCTCGCCGCTCGCCCGTCACACGGCCGACGACCCGACGATGGCAGACCGCTTCGAGCTGTGCATCGCGGCCAAGGAGTTCGCCAACGGCTACAGCGAGCTCAACGTGCCCGAGGAGCAGGCCGAACGCTTCGAGCTCAGCGCGGCGGCCAAGGCGGGCGGCGACGCCGAGGCCCATCCCGCCGACCAGGCCTTCGTTCGCGCCCTCGAGTACGGCCTCCCGCCTACGGCCGGCATCGGCATCGGCATCGACCGACTGACCATGCTGCTCGCCGAGGTGGAGGCCATCCGCGACGTCATCCTCTTCCCCATGCTCCGGCCCGAGGCCACGACCTGAGGCCACCGACCGGAGCCGGGCCGGGACGGGGAACGCCACGGCCGGGTCGGCGACGGTGGGCGTCGGCGGGTCCCGGGGGCGCCCACGGCATGTTCGGTCCCGGGTCGACCGTCCGACCCCCGGTCCGGGTAGAACAGGGGTGACAGGCCCGACGGTGCCGGCCGGTGCCGAATCCCAGTGGAGGCTTCGCATGACCACCCTCGAGCAGTCCCCCGGTGCCTCCGCCCGCACGGTCGGGGAGTCCCAGCCCGCCCAGGACAGTGCCCTGGCCCGCCTGGCGGGATGGTGCCACGACCACCGGTGGTGGGTGCTGGTGATCTGGATCATCGGGCTGGTCGGCGCCAACGTGGGCGCCCAGGCGCTCGGCAGCAACTTCTCCAACAACCTGTCGGGCGGGACGCAGGCGGCCCAGCAGATCCTCGACACCCAGTTCCCGGCACTGTCCGGCAGCCCGGCACAGGTGGTCGTCACCACCACCGAGCCCTTCGCCGACCCGGTCAACCGGGTCCGCACCGAGCGGTTGTCGGCCGCGCTGTCCGGGCTGGGCCACGTGTCCTCGGTGGTGAGCCCGTTTGCCGCCGGAGGCGTCGCGCAGATCTCGCGCGACGGTCACATCGGCTACATCCGAGTGAACTTCGACCGGTCGGCCGGGACGCTGCCGACCGTGTCGATCCAGAAGGTGATCGACACGGCCCAGTCCTTCGCAGCGCCCGGGTACCAGGTGGCCCTCGGTGGCCAGGCCATCGGGCTGGTGGCCGGCGCCAAGCCGGGTCCGGCGGAAGGCGTCGGCATCCTGGCCGCCATCGTCATCATGCTGCTCGCCTTCGGGTCGGTCGTGGCGATGGGACTCCCCATCGTGACAGCGCTGTTCGGGATCGCCGTCGCCTTCGCCGTGCTCGACCTGCTCTCCCACGTGGTCACGACACCAGTCTTCGCCCCCGAGATCATGGCCATGATCGGCCTCGGTGTCGGGATCGACTACGCGCTCTTCGTCGTCACCCGGTACCGGCAGGGTCTCGCCGAGCGCCGTGACCCCCGCGACGCCGTCGCCGTGGCGCTTGCCACCTCGGGCCGGGCCGTGGTGTTCGCCGGGAGCACGGTGATCCTGTCGCTGCTCGGCCTCTTCCTGTTGCAATTGCCGTTCATGCGGGGCCTGGCCATCGGGGCCATCGCCGCGGTGGTACTGGTAGTGGTAGC
>JAKAZC010000058.1 GCA_021826655.1 Actinomycetes bacterium
ACCACGAGGAGTGCCACGTCCGAGATCGCCAGCCAACGCTCGGACACGTCGTCGCCGGAGCCCACTCTCCCCAGATCGACGATGGTGAGCCCGGACCCGCCATCGGGCGCGTCCCCCGCGTCCGCTCGGACGACCGCTCCCTCGTCGGCATCCGGCGAGCGACGCTCCTCGCCCCGTGCGGCGACCAGGACCGGAAGCCCACCGGGGAGGGTCTGGAGATGCGGACCGAGTGCCGGGATGCTCCCGGAGCGCCGGGTCGACGACGCGAGCGACGCCCAGCCCACGCGGGCGGACAGCCCGAACCTGGCGGCCAGATCACCACCCGCCGGATCGGCTTCGACCACTACGACGGGACGCGTTCCCGACCAGGCCGAGCCCAGGAGGCACGCCAACGTCGTCACGCCCGGGGCACCCTTGAGGGAGAAGAGTGTCACGAGCTTCACGGGACCACTCCGGCGTGCACCGTGGAGGTGGTGGAGGTGGCGGCGGAGGTGGCCGAGCTAGCCCCCTGCGGCAGGAGCACGAGGCCCACCTGACCCGCGGCGGATGCCGTGGCCACCAGCGGGGCCACCGCAGAGGACAGCTCCAGGGAGGCCAGGAGGGTGGTGCTACCGCTCGAGGAGGTGCCGGGCATCGTCACGGCGAACACGGTCGCCTGGGGCACGAGTACCCCTGAGTCGGTGCCGGACGTTCCACTGATGGTGACCCCCGGCACCCCGGTCATGGGACCACCGGACCCGGCCGCGGCCGCGGTCGTCGGCGTGCCCAACGCGGCCCCGACGGACGTGCCTGGCGCCGCGGTCTGGACGACCATGACCTGGTCGCCCGGGACCAGTCCCGACGCCGGGTAGGTCCCGTCCTTCAACGCGACCCCGACCACCGCGTCGCCGCTGGCGATCGCCGGGGCTCCCGTCAGTTCCCCGACCGTGAGGAGCGAGCCCGCAGGCATCGCCGCCACCGCCCGTTTGCCCGCAATCACCGATTCCTGGCTGAGTGGGATGAAGTCCACGCCGGACGAGACGGCCACCTGTGCCGTTCCGAGGTCTGCGGACGTGAGGAGTTGGCCCTGGCCGACGGCACGGACCAGGACCACAGCAGGTGTCTTGCGGTCGGCCGCCGCATAGATCGAGGCGAATCCGGCGATGCTCGCCCCGACGAGTGCGACCGAGGCGACAACCGCGAGGGTCCGGCGGTCACGCCTGCCACCGGGCGGCCGGACCACTGCGTCGCGCTCGGAGGCCTGGGGACGCCGGTGCGTCAGCGTGGCCGTTCCGGGACTCACGGGCCGAATCCGATCGATGGCGACTGGCGTCGGATCGGAACGCCGGGGACGATGTTCACACTCTCGACCTGCACCACCCGGAGCAGCGCTGCTCCGGAGGTGAGCAGGCTGGGTAGTTGTCCACCTCCCGGCACACCGGTGGACGACCATGTGACCGCCCATTCCACGGTCGCCGTCACGACGAAGGTCCCGTGGTCGGGATCGCCGTCGAGCGCCGGTTGACCGGCCGAGGTCCGGAGGTACTCGTGTCCGCAGTCCGTCGTCTGCCACGCCGACGGCAACCCGGACACGTATGCCGTCCCCGGCCCCTGACAGACCACCACACCCCCGTCTCCCGACGTCCAGCGGACTGCGATCGGGCGGGCCACCGCAGTCGCCGACACGGGGCCCGCTGTGGCCGTCACCGACTCGTCGCGCCAGATTGCCGGGTCGATCCAGAACCAGGTGTCCAACCCGACCACCGAGGTCCCCCACGGGTCGAGGTGCACCGTGGGCTGCGGCAGCTGGATGGAGTCCTCCGCCTGGAGGGCCAGCGTCCGTGGGTCCACCACGGGTGTACCCGACGCCACGGGGCCCGGGCCGGTGATCCAGACGGTCTGCGTCACCTGCACCGACGTGGCCACGTCGACGCAGGTCACCGAGTACCAGGCACCGGGCTGGGGTCCACCGGGCGGGAATCCACCCTGGTTGTTCAGGGTCAGAACAGTGGACGTGCAGGTCCAGGGGCTGCCGGCACCCGCACCTCCCCCTGCCGCTCCCACCCCCGGATTCCCGGCCGAGCCGGCCGAGCCGGCCGAGCCGGCCGATCCGGCCGATCCGCCGCCTGATCCCGCGCCCACCGTGACGGTTCCTCCTCCGGCGCCGGCGCCCGTCGTATCGGCTCCGGCGGGCGACACCACCGCGGTGGCGCCCCCCATCCCGACCATGACCAGGACCGCCGAGCCCGCAACGACCCGGCTACCGCGATGTCGCCACCCCCGGGGTCCCGTCGAACCCACGGGGGGTGCGACCCGGCGCGCCTCGGTGCCCCGTTCATGCGCACCGAGCTGCACGGCCGATTCGGTCCTGTCATCCAACGATCGTCCTCCGTCCGGGTCGAGGTTCACGAGAGAGGGACCCTAGGTACGAAGTGCGCCGGCGTGCGACGGTGACTGCATCCGGCGTGCAACCAGTTCCGGCCGGGACGACCGGGGTGACGCCCGCCCGGAGCGGCGGCCGATACCTGCGCGAGTGGTCGAGGGACATGGGTCGAGCGTGGCCCGCCCACCTTGCCCGAGGCCTGGCCGGACACCTTGCAGGTGCGTCTCCGGCCGTCGCGTACCGCCGGAGATCGAAGGGAAGGGAGCGAAAAACCTGTTGCGGTGCCGAGGGAATCGCTCGGAGCGGGGCACCCTCGCCTCCGATCGGCCCCCGGGCCAGGGGGCATTCGGCCCGACCGCGTCGTCGGGAGCGTGACGATCCAGGTCCGCCGGCCGACGACTCGGGCGATTGCGCCCACAGCGCCGTGGGTGGCGCCGATTCCGCCGCTACGGAAGGTGGTGGCATGCTCACCCAGCGATACGGACACCACACCGGGAATGCGGGGCGTCGGTGGGCGGTCCGCTGACTACGGGTCCGCGGGTGGCTCCGCGGTCATCCGTGCCTCCGCAGCCCCGGGAGCAGTGCCTGCCACGATCTTGGCGCTCATCTTCACTGCCTTGACCGCGCTGGTGGCCCCCGTCTGCAGCACCACGGCGACCAACAGCAGGAGTACGGCGACAGCGCGGAGGGTATGGGACCCGATCATCAGGATGGCGATCCGACCCAACACGTAGGGCGGCGAGCAGATGACCGCGCCGACGGCCCCGCCGACGGCGGCGGCGCTGATCTTGTCCCGCCGCGACCGGTGTACCTGCAGCCCGAGCAGCCGCGACGGAACGGCCACGTACGCGAACATCAGCACGCCGGCCATGATCCCAAGACTGAGGGCGAACCAGGACTCGCCCCACCGGTCCACCACCATGGCGGAGAACCCGACGAGGACACCGACGCCGAATCCCCAGACCAGGATCGGTCGCAGGTGGGCCCTCGCCAGCGCGAAAGCGTGGCGGATCTCAGGCGGTCCCGTCCGGGCGATGGCGAACGCGAACACCGCGTTCAAGTAGAGACTCGCGGCTGTTACCACGGCGATCACCAGGATGAGCGGGATCAGGACCACCGGGTTCTTGAAGACGTGGAATTCCCGTCCGTGCAGCACGTGGGCCTTGAGGTCCAGCATCACCACCCAGATCCACATGGCCGGCAGGATCTGGACCACCGTCAGGCGCCAATTGATGAACAGGGTCCGGACGCCTTGGAACAGCATGGCGAGACCGCCGACCGTCAGGGCCAGCGGCGCCAGCCAGCGACTCCGACGGCTGAGGGCGAGCACCGCTGCCTCGACCGTGTCGTCGTCGCCGTGGCGGATCGCGTCCACCAGGCGCTCGAAGAGGACGCCCACCCGTTCGCGTCGAGACGACCGGGCAACGCCGGGAGGTGGATCCGGCAGAGACGACGACTGCGTGCGGGCCTCCTCGCACTCAGAAGCCACGGAGGCTCCCGGACAACATCTGCTCGGGTGCCGAAGACGGCGGCGCAGCCGGGGTCGGTGCCGCGGCCGGGGTCGGTGCCGGTGCCGGTGCCCGTGCCGCGGCCGGTGCCGGTGCCGGTGCCCGCAGTTACCTCCCGCTCCCCACCGGGACCCACCTGCACGCGGGCTCCGGTGGACGACCCATTTCCTCAGGCTACCCAACCCGTCGCGTCGTCCGGCAGTGCCCGGACCGTCCAGCACGGGGCGGCCGGTGTTCCGCCGAGGGTCCTCCACGGGGCCCGCCAGGGGGGTGCCAGGGGGCCCGCCAGGGGGGGGTGCACCGCCGGCACCGACCAGCAACCCGGCCAGGGCTGGCACACTGTCCCCATGGCAGCCCAGTACATCTTCACCATGCGCGACCTGCGTCGCTTCTACCCACCGGACCGCGAGGTGCTGAAAGGGATCAACCTCTCCTTCTACCCGGGAGCCAAGATCGGGGTGATCGGTGGCAATGGGTCGGGTAAGTCCTCGCTGCTGCGGATCATGGCCGGCCAGGACGACGGTTTCACCGGCGAGGCCCGCCTCACGCCCGGCTTCACGGTCGGTTTCCTGTCCCAGGAGCCCGAGCTCGACCCCACCAAGGACGTGCTCGGCAACGTCGCCGACGGGGTGGGCGAGGCGAAGGAACTGGTCGACCGGTTCAATGCCGTCTGCGCGGCGATGGGCGAGCCCGATGCCGACTTCGACAAGCTACTGGCCGAACAGGCCGAGCTGCAGGACAAGATCGACGCGGCAGGCGCTTGGGACCTCGAGCGCACATTCGACATCGCCATGGATGCGCTGCGCTGCCCGCCGGGCGATGCCGACGTGACCACCCTGTCGGGGGGCGAACGCCGCCGGGTTGCCCTGTGCCGCCTCTTGCTGTCCAGGCCCGATCTCCTGCTCCTCGACGAGCCGACCAACCATCTCGATGCCGAGTCGGTGGCCTGGCTCGAGCGCACCCTGCAGGAGTACCCGGGCACCGTGGTGGCCGTCACGCACGACCGGTACTTCCTCGACAACGTGGCCGGATGGATCCTGGAACTCGATCGCGGCGCCGGCATCCCGTGGGAGGGCAACTACTCCTCGTGGCTCGAACAGAAGCGGGAGCGCCTCGCTGCCGAGCAACGGGCCGACACCTCGCGCCAGGACGCCCTGGAGCGGGAACTCGAATGGATCCGCATGTCCCCGCGGGCCCGCCACTCCAAGGGCAAGGCCCGCATCAGCGCCTACAACGATCTGGTGGCCGAGGCGGAGGCGGCCGAGCGGCGCGCCGACAAACTCGAGATCGCCATCCCGGCCGGCCCCCGCCTCGGCGATCGGGTGATCGATGCCGACCACCTGATGAAGGGCTACGGTGACCGACTCCTGGTCGACGACCTCTCGTTCCTCCTGCCCCCGGGCGGGATCGTCGGGGTCATCGGTCCGAACGGCGCGGGCAAGACCACACTGTTCCGCATGATGGTCGGCGAGGAGCAACCGGACGACGGGGCACTCGAGATCGGACCCACCGTCCAGCTCGCCTACGTCGATCAGTCACGCGATCAGCTCGACCCCGAGGCGACCGTCTACGAGGAGATCACCGGGGGCGTGGACCACATGGTGGTCGGAGGCCGGGAGATCCACGGCCGGGCCTACGTCGCCAGCTTCGGGTTCACCGGGAGCGACCAGCAGAAGAAGGTCGGGCAGCTCTCGGGAGGCGAGCGCAATCGGGTCCAGTTGGCCAAGGTGCTGAAGACGGGCGGCAACGTGCTGCTTCTCGACGAGCCGACGAACGACCTCGACGTGGGCACCCTGCGGGCGCTGGAGGAGGCGCTGCTCGGATTCCCCGGGTGCGCGGTGGTGATCAGTCACGACCGGTGGTTCCTCGACCGGATCTCCACCCATGTGCTCGCATTCGAAGGTGAGTCTGCGGTCCGCTGGTTCGAGGGAAACTTCAGCGACTACGAGGCGGACCGCCACAAGCGGCTCGGCGTCGACGCCGACCAGCCCCACCGCCTCCGGTACAAGCCGCTGGTCCGGGACTGAGGGGCGGTCCCGTCGTGGACGACCGGAACACACCAGGACGGCATACCTTCGCCAGCGACAACTGGTCCGGTGCGCACCCCGAGGTACTGGAGGCCGTCGCGCGGGCCAACGACGGTGGTCACGCCCCCGCCTACGGAGCCGATCCGTGGACCGCCGAAGCCCACCGGCTCCTGACCGAGCACTTCGGCGACGGCTCCAGGTCCTACCTGGCATTCAACGGGACAGGAGCCAACGTCGTAGGGCTGCAGTCCCTCCTCCGACCGTTCGAAGCGGTGATCTGCGCCGAAGGGGCCCACATCGACGTGGACGAGTGCGGAGCGCCCGAGCGGTTCCTGGGGAGCAAACTCGTCACCGTCGCGACGCCAGACGGAAAGCTCACTCCCGAACTCGCCACCGCCGCCGTCGTCGGCGTGGGGGACGAGCACCATGTCCAGGCACGGGTCCTCTCCCTCGCCCAGAGCACCGAGGTCGGCACCGTCTACACGGTGGACGAGATCGCCTGCCTCGCGGACTGGGCCCACGCTCACGACCTGTTCCTTCACCTCGACGGGGCCCGCATCGCCAACGCCGCCGCCTCGCTCGGCGTCGATTTCGGCGAGTTCGGCAGGTCCGCCGGCGTGGACCTCGTCTCATTCGGCGGCACGAAGAACGGAGCACTCGGCGCCGAGGCGGTCGTCACGTTCCGCGACGAGGCGCTGACCCGTCTTGCGTTCATTCGCAAGCAGTCCATGCAGCTCTCGTCGAAGATGCGCTTCGTCGCCGCCCAGCTCGTCGCCCTGCTGACCGACGATCTCTGGCTGCGTTGCGCCCGGCAGGCCAACGCGATGGCGCGTCGACTCGGTGCGGGCGCGTCCGCGTTGCCGGGTGTCGAACTCGTCCATCCGGTACAGGCCAACGCGGTGTTCGCCCGGATCCCACCGGAGGTGACCACGGCGCTCCAGGCCGAGTTCCCCTTCTACGTGTGGGACGCGTCCACGGGTGTCGTGCGATGGATGGCGTCGTTCGACACCACGGAGGCGGACGTCGATGGGTTCGTGGCCAGACTGGCCCAACTGACGGACGCCGCAGGCTGACACGAGCGGCAGCCCGTACGTCGGTGCCCAGCGTGGACACCACATCCACACACGTGCTCAGGCCGCCGTTCTGCCGGGCCCCGGCGGCCCGGCAAAGGCCTGGGCGACAGCCATCCAGTCCTCGGCCAGTGCACCCTTCACCACGAGGCCGGTGTCGGTCACATGACGACGCTGGGTCACCACGAGGCAGAAATCGAGCGCCGTCCCGGTGACGGAGTTCACCCGGTCCGCACTGGGGCCGCCGCGGTCTGGACGGCGGCTGCCTTCGCCTTCGCCTTCGCCTTCGCCTTCGCCTTCGCCTTCGCCTTCGCCGATGGTCCAGCTCCACTCGTCGCCGTCGGGTCCCATCACGACCACGTCGATCCGGCCGGAGGGCACGTCCCGCCCACGGACGACGTAGGAGAACGGACGAGCGCGCACGCCGAGGTGGGCGATGTGTCGCAGGCGGTTGGTGGGCACACGTACGACTCCCAGCGCGTCCACGACGTCCTGCCCATGTGCCCACGTCTCCATGAGACGGGCCGAGATGAAGGAGCGGACGCCCATCGGTGGTCCGTACCAGGGAACGCGGTGCGAGGGATCGGCCGCCGCGAATACCTCGACCATGGCCCGATGAGCCCCCTCCCACCAAGCGAGCAGGTCACGGCCACCCATCGCCCGACCCCGGGACAGGTGGACCTCCATGGGGTCACCCTCGGCCACCAGGACCTCCTCGACCGAGCGCGCGAACGCTTCCGCGTCGACCATGGCCAACCGGCCGGCGCCATCGAAGTAGGCGAGGTGGCTGATCTGGTCGCGGACCGCCCATCCCTCGGCCGGCGTCGGAAGATCCCACGAAGGATCGCCGTCGGTCAGATCGCACACGACGGCGTGCAGGTCGTCGTACTCGGCATCAAGGTCTGCGAGGAGTTCGTCGAGTGTGATCATGGAAGCGAGGCTACGACACCAACGACGGCCTCGGCAGACTACGAGCGCGTCTCCAGCCAGTGCCGTGTGGTAGTTACGACCTCCACTTCGGGCTGGGACCAAACGAAACGCTCGACCGAATCGAGGGCGGACTCGACCTGGCCCGGCGTCCCGGACACGGCGGTGAATCCCAGCTCGCTACGCTGCCACTGATCCTGGAAACCGACTTCGGCCGCCGCAACGCCGAATCGCGATCGGCAGGACTCCACTAGGTGCCTGACGGTGCTCCGCTTCGCCTTCAAGGACCGGCTGTCCGGGATGCGGAGGTCGACCGTCAGTGCGCACGCGTGGACCATCGCCCCAGAATGACCGAGCCACGTGTTCCAGTCGAACTGAGCCGGGACGGCTTGCCGGCATGGCTACCCGCACAATCGCTACGGGCGCGTTCCGGCCCCGCCTCCGGCCTCGGGATCCGGCCTCGGGATCCGGGCCGGCTCGCGACCGATCCCGCCACGCACGCAAGGCCGTGGCGGGATCGGTCGAGACCCGGGATGGTGGCGCAGTCCGACCTGCAGGGGGGGCAGGAGGCATCAGACCGGCCCCAGTCCCGGGAGAACGCATCGATGCGCAGGTCAGGCCAACACCGACGACCCGGAACCGGAAGTGGATCCGGAGTTGGCATTCGTCGGACTAGCGCTGGTGCCGGTAGATGGCGTGGGGCCCATGGGTCCGTCTCCATCGGCTCCGCCCGCTCCGCCGAAGCCGCCGGGACGACCCATGCCGTCGGGGCCGCCGATGGCCACCTTGGTGGCGGTCACCGTGTTGGAGCTGTCGGTGCCGAACACGGCCACGTGGGCACCCACCTTGACGTCGGCCAGGGAGGGCGAGGTCACCGCCTGGTCGAGGTACGTGGTGGTGGAGCTCACGTCGACGGTCACCGTGGTGCCGTCACGGGCGGTCAGCGTGAACGTGTTCGTACCCACCGAGGCGACGGTGCCGAACGCAGCGGGCGGCGTGCCGCCGGGGCCGAATGGAGCTGCCGGCGTCGAGGTCGGAGTGTTCGTGCCGGTGGTCGAGGCTTCGGCGACCGCACCACCGCCGACAGCGAGTCCCAGGGCGACGGCGGCCGCGGTGGTGACGCGGAGCCCGCGCCGGCGACGCGAACGCAGGTTCGGAAATGGATTGGGGTCCGACGGTGCATTTGACCTCGTTCTCTGGCCATCGTCCAGCGTGCTCATGGATGCTCCTCTGTGTCGGCGATGCAGCGATATGCAACGCGATCGGTCCTGCGTGACGAAGGTCAGCATCGACAACCGACCTGTGTGCCACCTGGGAGCGAGGCCGGTCGATTCTTGGAATCAACCAGCCGGATCCACGTATCGGACTCAGCCGCCCGGCGGGTCGGGCTCGGTACCGAATGCCGGCAACGGCAGGAAGGCCCAGGTCGGGGAGCCGTCGTCCGCCGTGCCGGAACGCTCCAACGTCCATCCCTCGTACGTCTTCAGGTAATGATGGTGATGGCACAAGAGCGCCAGGTTCGACAGCTCGGTCGGTCCGCCGAGCGCGAATGGCACGACGTGGTCGATCTCCAGGCCGAAGGGGACGCCGCATCCAGGCACCACACAACATCGGTCTCGGTGCGCCAGCGCTGTGCGCAACCGGCGGTTGACGGTACGTCCGAGATGCGAGACAGCCCGGATGTCCCCGGACCGGTGGTACACCAGTCGGAGGAAGGAGTCGTTTGCGAGGTCGCGGGCCATCGCCACGGGGATCGGGCCCTGATTGTCGATCTCGCACACCTCGCCAGCGCCGACCCGTCCCCGAAGGAGGGCGTCCAGGTCGACCCGGACCATGATCGAGCAAGTAGGCGGGCGGTCGATGACAGGATGGCCGGTACCTCCGCTGGCCGGTTCGGCTCCTGCGCCGGACCCATCGTCGGTCGCCGGTGCACACGTGGGGTTCCAGTCCGACGAGGGTCGGAGCATCTCGCGAGCCGGCCCGTGACCGGGGCCGACCTGCTCGTCCGGTGGGTCCGAATCGTCGTGGGGCCCGTCAGCGTGGCATCCGCTCGAGCGCACGCCACCGGTCAGGAGGAGGAAGAACGCATCCGCTCGGAGTGCCCTGTCGGATCTGGCGGCCGGCGGGACAGCAGTTCCCTGTTGCCCCCGACCGGCCACCCGCTCCGCGCTGCGCATCCGGACGACCGCGTGCTGCAGTTGCTCGAGGATCTTCGCCCCTCGATCGGCGGTGTCCCGTCCCTGGAAGCAGAATGCCCCCTCCGCATCCGTCCAGGAGCTGAACTGTCGAGCTGCATGGATCCGCCGGACCGTCGCCATTGGATCCCGCTGCTCGGCGGTCATGCGGGCTCGCTGGCACCGCTCCTTGACCTTCTGGAGGGGCTGGTCGGCGGCTCCGGCGAGCAGGATTCCTTCGCTCCCCGGGTCGAGTACCGCCGCGCCCGAGAGCTCGGAGACCTTCGGACCCGATAGCGTTCCGCTGCGCAGCGCCTCCTCGGTCCCCGGGAGATCCGGCAGTCGGTGTCCTACCTCGAGCGTGTTCCGGGCCTGACCGGTAGGGACGCCTTCCAACTCGGCGAGCATCGATGCGGGCGAGCGGTGCCCGCCGTCGCGCCACACACCGGACTCGTCGACCCTCGGGGCGAGGAGCGTCTTACCCGCCATCGACAACCGTTCGACCGTTGCGAACATCCGATAGAGCCCGGCCGCGTCCGTACCGGTCAGACGGGCCGGATCAAGGGTCGCGATGATGTCGGCCAAGAGCGCTGTCGCCTGGCCCACCTGCGTGCTGATGCCCGTACCCGGGTCGACCTGCGTCGTCCGTAACCGGGGCCCCAAGACGCCCGATCCCGGAACCGGATCGTCCAGGAGTGCCCGTACGGGCGCCCCTCCACTTGGGGACCGCCCGGTGTCCGCCGGCAACGTCGATGTCATGTGCCCAGTTTGGCCGGAGGTTGTGACACCCACGTCCGGTGCAGCACGAGTGGAGCGCACGGGATGCACGGACGGCGCGCCGTCCCAGGACCGGCCCGGGCGACCTAGTGGGGCTACCGGCCCTGACGACCTAGTCGGC
>JAKAZC010000059.1 GCA_021826655.1 Actinomycetes bacterium
TCTGGGCCGGCTCCACCCCCCACCGGTCCGAGATCGACCGGGTCGTGGCGTTCTGCGTCGCGGCAGCCACCGCGACCCCCGGCGGGCCGCCCCCGGGGGCGGGCGGAGCGGCGAGCTAGATGCGCTTGGCGGCGTCCGGCCAGTACCTGGCCCGGATGTTGCCCTTGCGGAGCTTCCCGTTCGGGTCCCGTTGGAGGGAGTCCACGAAGTCGACGGCCCGCGGGCACTTGAACCGGGCGATGTGCTCCCGGCAGAACTCGATGAGCTCGGCGGGGAGGCCGGCAGTTTCCACGGCGGGGTCCCGAAGCTCCACGACGGCTCTGACCTCCTCCCCCCACTCCTCGTTGGGAACGCCGATGACGGCCACGTCCCTCACCGCCGGATGCCGGAGGAGGACCCCCTCCACCTCGGCCGGATAGATGTTCACCCCGCCCGAGATGATGGTGTCGGCCTGACGGTCGCAGAGGAACAGGTAGCCGTCCTCGTCGAGGTAGCCGATGTCGCCCACGGTGAAGAGCTCACCGTGGCGGGCCGCCCGGGTCTTGTCCTCGTCGTGGCGGTACTCGAATTCCCAGAGGGACGGCGACATGTAGACGAGCCCCTGCTCCCCGGGCGCGAGCTCCGCACCGGCCTCGTCGAGGATCTTGATCTCGACGCCCGGGGACGGCCGCCCGACCGTCCCCGGCTTGCGGAGCCACTCCTGCGAGGTGACGCTCGTGCCCGCGCCCTCCGTCGAGGAGTACATCTCGGTGATGATCGGTCCCCACCATTCGATCATCCGCCTCTTCACCTCGACCGGGCACGGTGCGCCTCCGTGATTGACCGCGCGGAGCGAGGAGACGTCGGTGCCCTTGCGGACCTCCTCGGGCAACGCCAGCAGCCGGTGGAACATCGTGGGCACGACCGTGGCGTTCGTCACGCGGTGCTCCTGCACCAGGCGGAGGAACGACTCCGGCGTCCACTTGTCCATCATCACCACGGTGTTGCCGCTGTCGAGGGCCATCATGACGCCTGCGATCGGCAGCGCGTGGTAGAGGGGGCCCGAGCTGAGGAAGACCGTGTCGGACGGCTCCGCGGCACCGGCCCCGGCCATCCTGCGGATCGGGCCGATGCCGCTCGTCAGCGCCAGCTCCTCGGACGCGCCGGCTCGGAACGACTTGCGGACGCCTTTCGGCCGTCCCGTCGTGCCCGAGGTGTAGAACATGATCTGGCCTGCAGCCCGCCCGGGTGGGTCGTCGGCCGATCGGCCGTCCACGAGGTCCGACAGCGCCGGCAGCCCTTCGCTGTCGTCGACGGAGTAGATCCTCGACGGGTCGATGCCGACTTGCGCGGCCGCCCGCACGACGTCGGGGGCGAACCGGGCCTCGGTGACGACCACCCGGGCCTCGGAGTCCCCGAGGATGTAACCGATCTCGTCCGGGCCGAGGTGCCAGTTCACCGCGACGAAGAGCAGCCCCGACTGGATCGCCGCGCCGTAGCATTCGACGAGCTCCCGCCGGTTGGACAGGACCACGGCGATCGTGTCGCCGGCCGCCACACCGACCTCCCTCAGGCCACGGGCGGCACGGTTCATGCCGGCCAGCAGGTCCCCGGCGGTGACCCGGCCACCGGACGGGTCCACCAGCACCTCCCGCTCCGGCGCTCCCGCAGCCAGCGCGAAGAACCCGGCGCTGATCACGACCGGGTCCGGGTTCGTCCGCGAGCGCGCGCCGAGCCCGTCCGGACCAGCGCCGGCGTCCCGGGACCGGCGACGGCGACGGCACCGACACCCGCGGCGGCGAGGTCCATCTGGCGTTGGCTGCGGGTGGCGAGGATGCCGCTCATGATAGGCCGCCGCCCACCCCGTGGCCCCAGTCGCCGGGGGCCGGCACTCGCGGGTGCTCCGTGGTGCCGAGCACCGATCGGCACGCCCCCTTGGACGGGGGGTCCACACCCACTAACATCTGAAATGACAATTCTCATCTCTCAGCGCGGCTCACGGAGCCGAAGGACGGGGTGCACCATGGGAAAGATCTGGGCGAATTCGGGGGACTCGCACCTCGTCGAGCCGGAGGACGTCTTCTCGGCGCGGATGCCGGCGGACCTGGCGGCGCGGATGCCGCGCAGCGTGAAGGAGGCCGACGGCCGGCACGAGACGGTGTTCGTGGACGGGAAGGAGTTCCGGCGACGGCTGCCGGGGGCCAACCTGACCGACCCGGAGACGGGGCTGTCGGTCGGTGACCGGGCGCCGGGGGCCAACGATCCCCACCTGCGGCTGCGCGACCTCGACGAGGAGGGGATCTGGGCGGAGCTGATCTACCCGTCGATCGGCATCTGGGCCTCGTCGGTGGAGGACCCGGTGCTGCTCGCGGCAGGATGCCGGGCCATCAACGACTGGGCGATCGAGTTCCAGCGGGTGTCCGACCGGTTCGTGTGCGCGGCGAGCGTGCCCCTGCTGTCGATCGACGATGCGGTGGCGGAGATAGAGCGGTCGGCGGACCTGGGGTTCAAGGCGGCGTTCTTCTCGGTGGCGCCACCGCCGCAACAGGTTCCCTTCCAGCGCGAGGAGTGGGAGCCGGTGTGGTCGGCGCTCGAGGAGACGTCGATGGTCATCGCGTTCCACATCGGCACGGAGCCGCACGATGCCGGGGGGGCCAACGGCCTCTACCACCGGGGCCCGGGGGGCGCGGTGATGAACTACTTCGAGACCACCTTCGGCGGCCAGCGGGCGACCGCGGCGCTGATCGCCTCGGGGGTCTTCGACCGGCATCCGGGTCTGCGGATCATCATCTCCGAGGGAGGGGCGACGTGGGGTCCCTTCCTGGCCGACCGGCTCGACGAGGGCTACCGCCAGCACCAGTCGGCGGTGCGCCCGAAATTGAGCCGCCTGCCGAGCGAGTACCTGTACACGCAGGTGTGGGCGTCGTTCCAGCACGACCGCTCGGCGGTCGCGGCCGCCACGGCCATGGGCTGGACCAACGTGTGCTGGGGAAGCGACTACCCGCACCTCGAAGGGACCTACGGGCACACCCAGAAGACCCTGCACGAGCTGCTCGACGACGCCGACCCCGTCGCTGCCCGCCGGATCGCCGTCGGGGCGTTCCAGGAGCTGTTCCCCCACGTCCCCGACGCCCCCACGGCCTGACCCGTGGATCCTGCCCCGCCGACGGACCCCCGCCACGGCACCCACGATCCGACCACCACCACACCCGCCCGCCGACCACGCTCGGTGCGGCGCACCACCACCATGGACGCCTGCTACCCGGAGGGTCCCGGCGGGCCCCTGGTCCTCGTCGGTCGCGGACGGGACCTGGTCACCGGGTCGGCGGGAACCCCGACGACCGCAGCCCAGGCCGACGTGGAGGTCGGCGTCCACTTCGAACGCGGCCCGGTCGTCACCTCCATGACCACGTCCCCGCCCGTCGACGTGACGGCCCTGATCGGTCGCCTCGCGTCGACGGGCTTCCGGGCCGTGATCGACTCGGACACCCCGGCCGTCCCGGGGACGCTGGTGTACCTGCTCCTCGACGAGATCCCCGCGGCCACGCTGGTCGGGGGCTACTCGATCATGCACGCGGTTCGCCGGGGCGACCTGCAGTCCCTCGACTCCGGTCGGCGCAGGCCGCCCGGACCGGCGCTGCAGGTCCCCGACCTGTGCGCGGGCTTCCAGACCGGGGGGGTGATCATGACCGAGATCGGACGGAGCGGGGTGGCGCCCCACGTCACCGGACCCGACGCCCCCGACCTCGACGACCCCGGCGACCCCTGGGCCTGGCACGATGCTCCGCCGGTCCCCGCCAACGGGATGCGGCGGCGGCGGCGAATCGACCTCACCCCCGACCCGATCGGGACCGTCGACATCGACGCCCTGTTCCGCGACAGCCACATGACTCCCGACGGCCGCGAGACGGTCATCCACGAGTACACGGTGCAGGCCACGGTCGACGCCGCGCACACCCGCGTGCTCGAGTGCCGCGCCACGCCGCGGGTGCTGCCGTGGCTCGAATGCCCGCAGGCCGCGGCCAGCGCGGCCCGCCTCGTCGACACGCCGCTCGCCCACCTGCGCACCCATGTCCGCGCCCAGTTCGTCGGTCCCACCACGTGCACCCACCTGAACGACACGCTCCGCGCGCTACAGGACGTCCCCCACCTCGGCGGTCTCGTTCCGGAGCGCTGACGCGGGAGCCCCTAGGGCTCGTTCATGAACTCCAGCATGACCGGAGCACCCTGAACCCAGAAGCCGAAGAGGTCGCCCGTCCCCGCGGCCCATGCCTCCGAGGCGCGCTCCCAGGCGTCTTCGGGCCACGGCGGCTCGACCAGCCGCGATCCCTGTATGAGGCAGTGGATCTCCATCGACGTCCGCTTCGGATGGTCGTAGTCCTTCTCCCCGCCCCGGATGATCAGCGTGGGCACCTTGATCCCCTCGAACTCCCAGTCGCTCACGCCGGGGATGGGCTCATTCGGCTTCGGCACGAACGCGTCGAGCCATCGGGTCATCACGGCTTCGAAGCCGTCACTGCCCATCTGAAGGAGGCGATCCCTGTTGCGCGGGTTCGCGGCGATCAGGTCGGCCCAGCTACCGGCCTGACCCGGCATCTCCACCACGGCCTCGATGCCGCCCGACCGCACGGTCCGCAGCTCGTTCAGGATGTACACGCCCGCCAGCGACATGGTGCTGTAGTTCCCGCCCACGATGGCCCACACCGCCAGCTTGCGGACCAGTTCGGGCCACATCATGGTGAAGATGATCGAGTCTCGGGCACCGCCGGATCCGCCGGCCGCGATGACCTGCTGCACGCCCAGCTTCTTCAGCATCAGGCCCAGCGTCTCGGCTCGCATGTGCGACTCCGAGCGCCCGTACAGCTGGATGTCGGACTTGCCGCAGTTGGGCCGGTCCCACAACAGCACGCGCTTACCCCCCTCGGCCAGGGCGTTGGCCAGCTCGGGCACGCCGCCCATGTCCTTGCTGAAGCGGCCCCCCGGCGTCAGGACCACGACCTCGCCGTCCTCCGGGCCCACGAACTCGTAGACGACCATGCCGCCGTTGATCTCGATCTCGTTCTCAGCCATGCTCTCTCCCCGTTCGACGTCTCATACGATCACTGCAGGTCCGGCGCGCGTCGGCGAGGGACCGGAGGGGTCGAATGCAACGGCGACCGTCCGACTCGCTGCTCCCGTGACGACTTTCGACAAGGATCCCCCGCTGGTCGATGCCCGAACGACAGGGCCTGCGACACCCGGTCGCTGCCCGACAGTTCCTATCGCAGTTTCACGGATCCGGGCAACCGGTCGCGGGCAGGCGCGCCGGCGCCGTGCGTCGGGTTCACGGACGCGTGCGGCCGGCCTCCGGGCGGAGCGGGATTGCCGGGACCCGGCAACGCAGGGCGTCAGCCGGGCCCCGCTCCCGGCAGGGCGATAGCCTGTGGAGATGGTCACCTTCCATCATGTCAACCTCGGAGTGCCGGTAGACGGCCTCGACGCGGAGGCCCACTTCCTGATGGACGTGCTCGGCTACCGGCGCGTCGAGGTGAGCGGGGAGCTCCAGAAGATGGGCGCCAACTGGTTCGAGGCCGGGGACGGGTCCCAGGTCCACCTCAGCCCCGACCCCGATCACCGGCCTGCCGCGCGCGCCCATGTGGCGGTGGCCTTCGGAGCGGAGCTGGCCGACCTCGAGCGGCGCCTGCGGGACGGGGCGTTCGAGTTCGAGTCCGCGCAGCGCCCGGGGTTTCCCCAGGTGCTCTTCTGCCAGGATCCGGCGGGCAACCGCTGGGAGCTGCGGGGCGATCAGGGATCGACGGGGACCTAGCGCCGAACCTCAGATCGACAGAGCGAACCCGGCGGTCACGCGAAGGGTCTCGCCGGTCACGAACCGGGCCCGGTCGGAGCACAGGTAGAGCATGGCCTCCACGATGTCGTCCTCGGTCCCGTCGAGGTCGAGCAGCTGTTGGCCCTTCACGCTCGCCAGCGTCTCCGGCGACAGCTCGGCCCGGATGGTGTCGGTCAGGTGCAGGCCCGGAGCGATCGCGTTCACCCGGATGCGGTCGGGAGCAAGCTCGCGTGCCGAGGTCATGGTGAGACCCCGCACCGCGAGCTTCGACACCCCGTACGCGCTCCCCGATCCGTAGGCCGCCGAGGAGGAGATGTTGAGGACGCACGCGCCGGGCCGTCCCGTCATCGCCGACCGGGCCGCCAGCGTGCAGATGGCGACTCCCATCACGTTGACGTCGAACAGCCGGCGCAGCTTCGCCACCCCCAACGCGGCCATGGGTTGCCCGTAGGCGGCCGAGTGCAGGCCTGCATTGTTGATCAGGATGTCGATCCCACCCAACCGGTCGACGACGTCGGTCACCAGGGCTTCGACCTGCACCTCGTCGGCCACGTCGCACGGGAAGGCCGACGCCTCGCCCCCGGCATCCCGGATCTCCGCGGCGGCCGCTTCGCCCGCAGCGGCGTCGATGTCCGCCAGCACGGCATGGGCGCCACGCGCCGCCAACGCGTGGCCGAACGCCTTGCCGAAGCCCCGGCCTCCGCCGGTGATGACCGCGACCCGGCCGTCGAACTCGCGAGCTTGCCCTGCCACGAGCGGCGTGGCTACAGGCGGTAGAGGCCGGCTGCGTTCTCCCCGAGGACCTTCCGGCGCGTCTCGGGCCGCAGGGTCAGCATCTTCTCCTCGATGGTGTCGAGCGGCGAGGGGTACAGGCAGGTCGGGTGGGGGAAGTCGGTCTCGAAGAGGACGTTGTCCTCGCCGACCGAGTCGATGAGGCGCTGGACGTCGCCCTTGTTCTGCTCGAACCAGAACGTCGCGTACCAGTGGTCCTTGAAGTACTCGGAAGGCAACTTGGACAGCTCGGCCGCCTGTGTCGGGGCATTCTCGAGCAGCTCGTAGTCCATCGCCTCGAGCATGAAGGGGATCCACCCGACCCCGCTCTCCACCGACACCATCTTGAGCTCGGGGTGGCGGTCGAAGATACCCGCGTAGACCGTGTTGATCAGGACCCTGGCGTTGTTGATGAACAGCATCGCCCCGCCGATGGCCGGCTTCACGTACTCGTGCTGGGACGGCCAGAAGTAGTTCCCGAAGAAGTTCATCGCCGTCAGGCTGGCCCCGATGTGGAAGTGCACCGGCAGCTTCAGGTCGGCGCATACCTCCCAGAGCGGGTCCCAGTCCCGGCTCGCCAGGTCGGGGGAGCCGAGGTCCTGCGGGTCGGAGGTCAGGTTCACCCCCCGGAGCCCGAGGCCGGCGACCCGCTCGGCCTCGCGCGCACACTGGGCGATGTCCCAGGCGGGGAGGATGGGCATGGGGAGCAGGCGGTTCCCCGACCACTCCTGCATCTCCGCGGCGGCGTCGTTGTAGATCTCGACGCAGAGCTGCCGCAGGACCTCGTCCTGCACGGCGCTCGAGAGCCCCTGGCCGCCCAGGCCGATCGAATTGGGGAACAGCACCTGCGCATGGACCCCCGACTCGTCCATCATCTTCAGGCGAAGCTCGGGATTGTACGCGGCCTCGTGGATCCGGTCGATCCCCCACACGATCATCGACTCGGCGAAGGGGAACTTCTCGCCCTCGCGGTCGATGACACCTCCACCGCCGGCGAAACCGAGCGGCGATCCGTCGACGACCCAGGTCGGCTGCCCGTCGATCTCCTCCACGCGCGGCACGCGGTCCTTGTACTTCGCCGGTGCCCGCTTGGTCCACAGGTCGTGCGCCTCGGTCAGGTGCGTGTCGGCGTCGATGACCCGGACGTCCTCGGCGAGCTTGGACATGATTTCCTACCCCCTGAGCGAGCGGCGCCGGACGGCGACCGCGAGGTTCTTAAGATTCATACTAGACCAGGCTCCCCGCGGCCAAGGCCGGCCAGCGCCTCGTTGAAGGTCGCCGACGGGCGCATCACGGCTTGGGCCCGGGCCGGGTCGGGTTGGTAGTAGCCACCGATGTCCGCCGGTGAGCCCTGCACGGCGACCAGCTCGTCGACGATGACCCGCTCCTGCTCGGACAGCGCCTTGGCCAGGGAGGCGAACGCCTCGGCCAGTGGCACGTCGTCGGTCTGCCGGGCCAGCTCCTGCGCCCAGTAGAGCGCCAGGTAGAAGTGACTGCCACGGTTGTCGATGCCGCCCAGCCGGCGGCTCGGCGACCTGTCCTCGTCGAGCAGGGTGCCGGTCGCCCGGTCGAGCGTGTCGGCGAGCACCTGGGCCCGGGCGTTCCCTGTGGTCTGGGCCAGGAACTCGAAGCTGACCGCCAGCGCGAGGAACTCGCCGAGGCTGTCCCATCGCAGGTAGTTCTCCTGCAGCAACTGCTGGACGTGCTTGGGCGCGGAGCCGCCGGCCCCGGTCTCGAAGAGACCCCCGCCTTTCAGCAGGGGAACGATCGACAGCATCTTGGCGCTGGTGCCGAGCTCGAGGATCGGGAACAGGTCGGTCAGGTAGTCACGCAGCACGTTCCCGGTGACCGAAATGGTGTTCTCGCCGCGGCGGATGCGCTCGAGCGAGAACGCCATGGCCCGCTCCGGAGGCAGGATCTCGATCTGCAGCCCTTCGGCGTCGTCCTCCGCCAGGTAGGCCCTGACCTTGGTGATCAGGTTCGCGTCGTGGGCCCGGTCCTCGTCGAGCCAGAACACCGCCGGCTCGCCGGTGGCACGGGCTCGCCGCAGGGCGAGCCCGACCCAGTCGCGGATCGGCTCGTCCTTGGTCTGGCACATCCGGAACACGTCGCCCGGAGCCACGGGCTGGTCCAGCACGACGACGCCGGCCTGGTCGACCACGCGCACCGTGCCCACGGCGGGGATCTCGAACGTCTTGTCGTGGCTGCCGTACTCCTCGGCCGCCTGCGCCATCAGGCCGACGTTGGACACCGAGCCCATGGTGGCGGGATCGAAGGCGCCGTGGGCGCGGCAGTCGTCGATGACCACCTGGTACGCGCCCGCATAGCTGCTGTCGGGGATCACGGCGAGGGTGTCGGCCTCCTTCCCGTCGGGGCCCCACATGTGACCCGATGTCCGGATCATGGGGGGCATCGACGCGTCGACGATCACGTCGCTCGGGACGTGCAGGTTGGTGATCCCCCGATCGGAGTCCACCATGGCCAGCGCGGGTCCGGCAGCCAGCTCGGCGTCGAAGGAAGCCCGGATCTCGCCACCATTCGGGAGCGAGCCCAGCCCGGCGAAGACGACCGCGAGCCCGTCGTTCGGGCTCAGATCGGCCGCGTCGAGCACGTCGCCGTAGCGGGCGAACGTCTCGGGGAAGAAGGCGCGCACCACGTGGCCGAAGATGATCGGGTCGGAGACCTTCATCATCGTGGCCTTCAGGTGCACCGAGAACAGCACCCCTTCCGCCTTGGCCCGGGCCACCTGTCGGGTGAGGAACTCGCGCAGTGCCGCCACGCGCATCACGGACGCGTCGACGACCTCGCCGGCGAGCACGGGAACCGCACCGCGCAGGACCGTGGAGTTGCCGTCCTCGGCCACCAGCTCGATGCGCAGCGACCCGTCCCGGCCGATGACGGCGGACCGCTCGGTCGACCGGAAGTCGCCACCGTCCATGTGAGCCACGTTCGTCTTCGACTCCGGCGACCACACGCCCATCCGCTGCGGGTGCGTCCTCGCGTAGCGCTTGACCGACGCCGGCGCGCGGCGGTCGGAATTCCCCTGGCGCAGCACCGGGTTGACCGCGCTCCCCTTCACCCTGTCGTAGCGGGCCCTGACGTCCCGCTCCTGGTCGGACCTCGGGTCGTCGGGATAGTCCGGCAGCGCGTACCCGTGCGACCGCAGCTCGGCGATGGCCTCCTTCAGCTGTGGGAGGGAGGCCGAGACGTTGGGCAGCTTGATGATGTTGGCCTCGGGGGACTGGGCGAGCGCGCCCAGCTCGGCCAGGGCGTCGTCGACTCGCCGGGCCTCTTCGAGACGCTCGGGGAAGCTGGCGATGATGCGTCCGGCAAGGGAGATGTCACGGGTCTCCACCCTCACCCCGGCCGTCGACGCGTACGCCTGCACCACCGGCAGGAACGAGTACGTCGCCAAGGCGGGTGCCTCGTCGGTGTGCGTGTAGATGATCGTCGGGTCGCTCAAGGGTCTCCGCTTCGCGTCGAGAACGTGCGAGGGTCGACCCCGCACCAAATGAGGAACATTACCTCGGCGCGGGTTGCCGCAAGCCGGGCGCCGGGTGGTGCCCGAAGCGGGCGCGGCCGGGCCCGCACACCAACGGCCCGGCCGCCATCTCCATCACGAAGGTGCAGGTCACGGGCACTCACCTGGGCCGACGTCCAGCGCGGCGCCGGGCGCGAAGAGGCCCGGCGGAAACCGCCGGGCCTCTTCCTCGCTTCGGTCGATCGGTCGGCTCAGGCGGCCGACTTCTCGAGGATGTGGATGCCACAGGCCGAGCCGAGGCCGATGACGTGGGCCATGCCCACCTTGGCACCCTCGATCTGGCGGTCGCCCGCCTCGCCGCGGAGGTGGTGGCAGACCTCCCAGATGTTGGCGATGCCCGTCGCCGCGATGGGATGGCCCTTGGACTCGAGGCCGCCCGACACGTTCACCGGGGTGGACCCGTCACGCCAGGTGGCGCCCGACTTGAAGAAGTCGACGGCGCCGCCCTCCTCGCAGAGCATCAGGTTGTCGTAGTGGACCAGCTCGGCGGTGGCGAAGCAGTCGTGGAGCTCGACGAGGTCGAGGTCCTCGGGTCCGACGCCGGCCTGCTCGTAGGCCTGCCGGGCGGCGTTGCGGGTGAGGGTGTTCACGTTCGGGAGGATCTGGCACCCCTCCTCCCACGGGTCGGTCGTCAGGACCGACGCCGAGATCTTGACGGCCCGGCGGCGCTGCTCGGCGGAGAGCGACCGGAGCCGCTCGCCGCTCACCACCACCGCCGCGGCGGCCCCGTCGCAGTTGGCCGAGCACATCGGCCGGGTGTTCGGGTAGGCGATCATGAGGTCGCCCATG
>JAKAZC010000060.1 GCA_021826655.1 Actinomycetes bacterium
CGTGTCCGAGCACCCCGCCGGTCCCGCCGGGCGCCCGGCGGCGTGCCGGATCGTCCACCCCCGGGGCGCCGAGGACCTACCCTGTGGGTGCCCCGCCTCCTCACCCGGAGGCCCGTTCCGACACCCGCGGGAGCGACCCGACCATCCATGAGGACGCAGTGACCACACCGGCCGAGGCCGTGGGCCGACCCGACGGCCATCCCGTCACGCCGACCCGACCGCAGGAGTCGCTGGTGCACGGCCTCGCACGGCTGGCACGGCCCCGCCAGTGGATCAAGAACCTCCTCGTCTTCGTGGCGCCGGGTGCGGCCGGAGTGCTCCTGCACGTCGGGGTGCTCGGACACGCTGCCGCGGCCTTCGGCATCTTCTGCCTCGCGGCCACCGGCACCTATTTCCTCAACGACTCGATCGACGCAGTCGCAGACCGCCGGCACCCGACCAAGCGCGACCGGCCCGTGGCCGCCGGCGTGGTCCCCGCGTCACTGGCCGTCACCGTCGGGGCGGTCCTCCTCGCCGTCTCCGTCGGGCTGGCGGTACTGCTCGCCGGATGGCACCTCGGCGTGGTCATGGGCGCCTACGCCGTGGTGCAGCTCGCCTATTCGTTCGGCCTGAAGAACGAACCGATCCTGGACCTGGCATGCGTGAGCGCCGGATTCATCCTGCGCGCCGTGGCCGGCGGCGTGGCCACATCGGTCGCACTGTCCAATTGGTTCCTGATCGTCGTGTCGTTCGGGTCGCTGCTCGTCGTCACCGGCAAGCGCTCGGGGGAGAAGCGCCTCCTGGCCGAGGACCGCGCCGACGACGCCGCCATCCGCCAGACCCTCGGCCTCTACACGTCCTCCTTCCTGTCCACCGTGCGCACCCTGTCCGCGGCGGTGACGGTCAGCGCCTATTGCCTGTGGGCTTTCGAACGGGCGGCACAGGTCCACCCCGGTCACGACCCGATCTGGTTCCAGTTCACGATCGTCCCCTTCGTCATCGCCCTCCTCCACGTCCTCCGTCTGCTCGACTCGGGGGCCGGGGCGGCCCCCGAGGAACTGGCGCTGCACGATCACCGCCTGCAGGTCTACGGAGCCTGCTGGGTGGTCCTCTTCGCCGTAGGGGTGTACGCCGGGTGACACGGTCCCGCAGCCACCGTGCCCTCCTCACCGGCTGGGGACGCACCGCCCCGTCGGCGACCGACGTGGTCCGTGCCGTGCACCCGTCACTGGTCGACGAGGCCGTCTCCGCCGCCGCCGAGCGCTCCGTCACGCACCGGGGACGCGGCCTGGTCGCCCGCGGCATGGGTCGGAGCTACGGCGACGCCGCCCAGAATGCCGGGGGAACGGTCGTCGACGCCACCTGGCTCGACGCCGTCCACGCGGCCGACCTGGAGACCGGCAGGGTCACGGTTGGAGCCGGCATCAGCCTCCAGACCCTGATGGAACGATTCGTCCCGCTCGGGTGGTTCGTGCCGGTGACCCCCGGGACACGCCTGGTGTCCGTCGGCGGGGCCGTCGCCGCCGACGTCCACGGCAAGAACCACCATGTCGACGGCGGCTTCTGCTCCCACGTGGAGTCCCTGACCCTGGTCACCCCGACCGGAACCCACACCGTGTCGCCCGCCACGGACCCCGACCTGTTCTGGGCCACGGCCGGGGGGATGGGACTGACCGGCGTGGTCACCGAGGTCACCCTCCAGATGATCCCGGTCGAGACCAGCTACATGCTGGTGGACACCGAGCGGGCGACCGACCTCGACGACGTGATGGACAAGATGCTGACCGGCGACGACGCCTACCGGTACTCGGTCGCGTGGATCGACTGCCAGGCGACCGGGCGCCGGCTGGGCCGCTCGGTCCTGACCCGGGGCGACCACGCACGCCTCGCCGACCTGCCGACCCGGTTGGCGGCGGACCCGGACCGGGCCCGGTCCTTCGCACCCCGGCAGGTGGCCCGCGTCCCGCTCACTCCACCGAGCGGACTGCTGAACCCGCTGACCGTCGGGGCGTTCAACGAACTCTGGTTCCGCAAGGCACCGAAGCGACAGGAGGGCCGGCCCCACCACATGACCGGGTTCTTCCACCCCCTCGACGGCGTGGGTGAGTGGAACCGCCTCTACGGCGGGCGCGGGTTCCTCCAGTACCAGTTCGTGGTGCCCGACGAGGCAGGTGACACGGTGCGGCGCGTCCTCGGCCGGCTGACCGAAGTACGGCTGGCATCGTTCCTCGCCGTGCTGAAGCGCTTCGGCCCCGGCGACCCCGGACCGCTCTCGTTCCCCATGCCCGGCTGGACCCTGGCCCTCGATCTGCCGGTGGGGCACGACGCCCTCGACGTGCTCCTCGACGACCTCGACGAGCACGTCCTGGCCGCCGGCGGGCGCATCTACCTGGCGAAGGACTCGCGCCTGGCGCCCGGGATGTTCCGGGCGATGTACCCGTCGGTCGACCGGTTCCTCGAGGTCCGCTCCCGCGTGGACCCCCGGGGGGTCCTTCGCTCCGACCTCGGTCGCCGCCTCGGGCTGTGCACCGACGCCGCGACCCCCGCTCCGCAACCCACCACCCGAACAGGCAGGGAGTCCACATGATCGACGCCACCGGCCGTCCCCAGTCCGTACTCGTACTCGGGGGGGCCTCCGAGATCGCCCAGGCAGTCGTGGACGATCTCGTTCCCGGACGGTGCCGGACCGTGATCCTGGCCGGTCGACCGAGCGAGCGACTGGACGCCGCGGCCGACAGGGCCCGGGCCGCCGGGGCCGAGGTGGTCGAGACGGTGGCGTTCGACACCACCGACCTGACGGGGAACCCGGCCGTGGTCCGGGATGCGTTCGTCCGTCACGGGGACATCGACCTGGTACTCGCCGCGGCCGGGGCCCTGGGCGACCAGGTCGGGCTCGAATCCGACCCGGGAGCGACCGCCGACCTCATCACCACCAACTTCACCGGCCTGGCCACGGCCCTGCTGGCTGCCGCCGGGTGCATGCGGGCCCAGGGGTACGGACGCATCGTGGTGATCACCTCGGTCGCCGGCGACCGGCCCCGCAGGTCCAATTACATCTACGGGTCGACCAAGTCGGGACTCGACGCCTTCGCCCAGGGCCTCGGTGACTCCCTGGTGGGCAGCGGTGTCGGGGTGACCGTGGTACGGCCGGGATTCGTGGTCGGTCGGATGACCGAGGGGATGGACCCGGCCCCGTTCTCCACCACCCCGCAGGCGGTCGGCGCCGCCGTCGTCCGGGGGATCGCGTCCGGTGCCGACGTCGTCTACGCCCCGCCCGTCCTGCGGTGGGTGTTCGCCGTCATGAAGCACGTGCCCCGGACGGTGTGGCGGCGCATGCCGGGCTGAGACGATCGGCCCGTCGGCGGAGCGGCGGGAGAGGCGGTCAGTCGCCCGGGGTGCCCGTGACGTCGAGCACGGAGGTGTAGTGATCGCGCGGCGGCCGGGCACCGCCGTCGTCCCGCACCCGCGTCGGCAGTCGGAGACGCTCCTCGTCCACCCGGCAGTACGGGACCTGGCCGAGCAGGTGGGCGATGCAGTTGCTCCTGGCGGCCCGCTTGTCCTCGGCGTCCACCACCTACCACGGCGACTCGGACGCATCGGTGCGGAGGAACATGGTGTCCTTCGCCCGCGAGTAGTCAACCCAGCGCTGTCGGGCCTCGAGGTCCATCTCGCTCAGCTTCCACCGCCGGAGCGGGTCGTCGACGCGGCCTGGAAGCGCGCCTCGTGCTCGACACCGGCCCGGTTGCACCAGGAGCGGTCGAACCGGACCAGCTCCCCGGCCGACGGGAGATGGGCGGCACCCCGCCGGCGGTACCACGCGGTCGGCTCCCGCGCGGTCGGCGCCGGCAGGGCCACGATGCGACAGATCCGGGGGCTCAGGCAGCGGGAGATCCGCTTGATCACACCGCCCTTGCCGGCCGCCTCCCGGCCCTCGAAGACCACCACCCGCGCACCGGTCTCCCGGATCCGCTCGGTCATGGTGGTGAGTTCGGCCCGCAGCCGGAGGAGCTCCGCTTCATAGCGCCGCTTCGGCATCGCTCGAACCACTGCCTCCTCGACGTCGCCACCGGGACCATGTCCGGGGCTCGCCCGGACGACCCCGCCGCCGACCCCGGGCCGTCGCCGACCTACTTGGCGGCGTGCGACGCCGTCGGTGCCGGCGCGGTGACCGGACGGACCGACATGGTGATGAAGTCGCGTGACAGTGGAGCGAAGTAACGCGAGGGGTAGGTCTGCTCGTCGTTGGTGAGGAGCGTTCCGTTGCTGGCGGTGGCCGCCACCCCCGGCGCCAGGTCGAAGTGGGTGAAGTTGACCCAGTCGGTGTTGATGTCCATCTCCATGGCCCGCACCGCACCGGCCCGGACCAGGAGATTGGCCAGGTCCACGATGGACAGACCCGTGCCGCCGACGTAGACGAGGGCCCCGTCGGCGGTGATCCCGAGCCCGGACCGCCACACCTGGACCTTCCCGCCGAGCGTGGCCCCCCACTTGATGTTGTCGTTGGCGTTGAGCCCGGGCACCGGCTGCCCTCCGTCGACGATGAGGTCGAGGTTCTGGCGTACTGCGACGGTGTTCGGGGTCATCGCGACTTCGGTGCCCCACGTGCCGATGTTGACGTTGCCGGACGAGTCGATGACCAGGGACGCCCGGCCCGCCTGCAGCGGGTAGCCGGCCGAGGTGACCCCGTTCAGGTAGAACCCACCGAGCGCGTCCTGCATGCGGAAACCGGAGTTGAATGCGGCAGCCAGCGTGTCGAGCGCCGGTCCGGTGATGGGAGCCATGTTGGCGAAGGTCTGCCCCGTTCCCGGAATGGCCGTTCCGGCGTACAGCGTGGCACTGAGGAGCTTGGTATCCATCCATGCCACCCCGGCCACCAGGCTGGTGTTGACCGCGTTGGGACGGAGGTAGGCGGCATACATGGTGGGGATGCCGTCGACCGTCCGGCCCATCGAGTGCCACTGCCCCTCGCCGGGGGAGGGGGTGGACACGAAGGGGACGATCGGTGCCGGCGGGGGGAGGTGTGCCGGGCCGACCACCACCGGCACCGTGGTGGTCGTCGTCGGCTTCGGGATTGCGCCGGCGGCGGGCCTTCCACCCTTGGGCGGAGCGTTCCACGTGTACCAGGTGTCCTCGGCCCAGGTCACGATCCCGCCTCCGCCGTGCTCACGGACCCATTCCGCCAGCCGCCCGCCCACCGTCGGGCCGAGGGACGGGTCGGTGGCGGCGGAGCTGAGCGAGACCCACACCGGCGTCAGCGCGACCAGGACCACGAGCAGGACCGTCGTCTTCGGGTGCCGCCCGACGATCGTCGACCGCTCCCGGCGTTTCTGCTTGCGCAGGGCACGGCGCTCGCGGCGGGTCGGCTTGGCCAGCGCGTGGGCGTGGCGCGCGGGTCCCGTCGGCTGGTCCCGCCAGGGCGTGGAGTCGACCGACGGGAGGTCGCCCGGTGCGTCGGCGGCGTCCTGGTCGAAGGTGGTTTCTGCGGGCACGTTGCTCCTGGGACCTCGTCCTACGTCGTCGACGGTGCGTCCGGACGGTGGCATCACGCGCACCTACCCCGGGGGTTCGTCGCGGACCGCCAGTTTCCCATGGCCCAACGCCCAGTGGGGGCCACCCCGGCAGCTCCGGTGAATTCGCTGGTCAGCGCCGGGTCGCCGGCGGGGCGGCCGGATCCGCCGGGTCGGTCGGGCAGTCCGGTCGTCGTGTTGGTGGACGCGAACTGGCGGCGTGGGCGGTGGGACGGCACCGGACCATGGTAGGGATCGATCCTGACGCGGACGTGAAGGCGCGGCACCGGTTCCGGGCTGCCGGAGGGAGGGTCTAGGCCCGCGTGATCGGCGCCATGCGCAGGAGGAGCTTCTTGCGGCCCACCGTCGTGAAGATGACCTCGGCCTCGGCGTCGTCGCCCGAGCCGCCGGTGCCCACCACCCGACCGTCGCCCCACGTCTCGTGGACGACGACATCACCTACCGCAAGGCCCAGGAGCTCGGCGCCGGTCGACGCCGGGACCCGTGTGCGGCGCCCGTGGGCGTCGAAGGCACCCGTGCCCGGCGACACCCCGGAACCGAAGACCGAGCGACCGGGCGTGCCGACACGCCGGGCCCCCTCGCGGTCGACGCGGCGCACGAGGCCGCCCGACGCGCCGCTCGGGCCCCCGCCGTGTCCGGATCCGCCGTACCCGGACGGGGACGGGCCCCAACTCCGCTCGACGGCGACGTCGCGCACGAGCTCGGCGGGGATCTCGTTGAGGAATCGGCTGGGGATGTTCGAGTTGGTGTTCCCCCACAGCATCCGGTTCCAGGCGTGGGACACGTACAGGTACCGCTCCGCCCGGGTGATGCCGACGTAACACAGCCGGCGCTCCTCCTCGAGCTCCACCGGGTCGCCCAGCGAACGCAGGTGGGGGAAGACCCCGTCCTCCATGCCGACCAGGAACACGGCGGGGAACTCGAGGCCCTTGGCGATGTGCATGGTCATGAGCGACACCCGGGTGCCGTCGCCGTCCAGCTGGTCGGAGTCCGCCACCAGCGACGCCGCCTCCAGGAACTCGGCCACGGTCCGATACTCGTCGGCCACGCCCACCAGCTCGTCCACGTTCTCCACCCGGCCGAGCGCCTCGATGGTCCCCTCGGCCAGGAGCTCGCTCCGGTATCCGGTGCGCTCGACGACGGCGGTCACCAGCTCGCCCGGTCCCCGCAGCGGGACGGCCGGCGCCCCGTCGCCGCCCACTACCACCGGGGGGGCACCGGGACCGTCGGTAGCCGATGTCCGCGGGGCGGGGTCGGGCACGCCCGGTGCCAGTGCGTCACCGTCCTCGTCGACCAGGTCGGGCACGGCCATCGAGCCCCGCAACTCGTCCAGCAGGTCCGCCAGGACCTCGAGCGACGCGCCGGCCCTTCCGCCGATCCCGGCCTCGCCGGCGTCGGCCACGGCCTCACCGAACGAGACCCCCTGCTGGGAGGCGAATCCCGAGAGCCTGGCCACCGAGGTGTCGCCGACGCCCCGTTTGGGGACGTTGACGATGCGGCGCCAGCTCACCTCGTCGTCGGGGTTGACGAGGACCCGCAGGTAGGCGAGGACGTCCTTGACCTCCTTGCGGTCGTAGAACTTGGTCCCGCCCACCACCTTGTAGGGGACCTCCCCGCGGACCATCGCCTCCTCGAGGGCGCGGCTCTGGGCGTTGGTGCGGTAGAAGACGGCCACGTCCCCCCACCGGAGTGACCGCTCGGCGCGCAGCCGGACGATCTCGTGAGCCACCCATTCGGCCTCGTCGTGCTCGTCCTCCGCCCGGTACCGAACGATCTGGTCGCCCGCTCCCTGGTCGGTCCACAGCGTCTTGGGCTTGCGGGACACGTTGTTGGCGATGACCGCGTTGGCGGCGTCGAGGATGGTCTGGGTGGAGCGGAAGTTCTGGTCGAGGGTGACGGCGGTGGCGTCGGGGAACGCCTGCTCGAAGTCGAGGATGTTCGAGATGTCCGCCCCGCGGAACCGGTAGACCGACTGGTCGCTGTCCCCCACCACCACGATGTTCCGGTGGCCGCCGGCCAGCTGCACCGCCAGCGCGTTCTGCACGGCGTTGGTGTCCTGGAACTCGTCGACCAGGATGTGGGTGAAGCGGGCCCGGTAGTGCTCGAGTACGTCGGGGTGGGAGGCGAACAGCTGCACGGTGTTGAGCAGCAGGTCGTCGAAGTCCATGGCGTTGGCCGCCAGCATCCGCCGCTGGTAGAGGTCGTAGACGTCGGCGATCCGACGGTCGAAGATCGAGACGGCGGCGGCCCGGAACTCGGCGGGGCCCTGGCTGCGGGACTTTGCCTGGCTGATCTGGCCGAGCATCGAGCGGGGCGAGAGCTTCTTGGTGTCGATGTCGAGCTCGCGGGCGATGATCTCGACCAGCCGACGGGAGTCGGCGTCGTCGTAGATGGTGAACGATCCCTTGTAGCCGAGGCGGTCGCCGTGGGCTCGCAGGATCCGCACGCAGGCGGAATGGAAGGTCGAGACCCACATGCGCTCCGCCCGCGGCCCGACCAGGTCGGCCACCCGGTGCCGCATCTCGTCGGCCGCCTTGTTGGTGAAGGTGATGGCCAGGATCTGGAACGGCGCGGCGTCACCGGTGGCGATGAGGTGGGCGATGCGTCTGGTGAGCACCCGCGTCTTGCCCGAGCCGGCTCCGGCCACGATCAGCAGCGGACCGCCGCGGTGGACCACCGAGGCCTCCTGGGACGGGGTGAGCCCGGCGACGAGCGCATCGGGGTGGTCGCCGGGGCCCCCGCCCCACGCGATCATTCCCACTCGATGGTGCCGGGCGGCTTGGACGTGATGTCCAGCGCCACCCGGTTGACGCCCTCCACCTCGTTGATGATGCGCGAGGACAGTCGTTCGAGCAGGTCGTACGGCAGGCGGGCCCAGTCGGCCGTCATGGCGTCGTCGCTGGTCACGGCCCGGATCACGATGGGGTAGGCATAGGTGCGGCCGTCGCCCATGACCCCGACGGTCCGGACCGCGGGCAGCACGGCGAAGCTCTGCCACAGGTCCCGGTAGAGCCCGGCCCTGCGCACCTCCTCGACCACGATGGCGTCCGCGGCACGGAGGACCCCGGCCCGCTCGGGTGTCACCTCGCCGACGATCCGCACGGCCAGGCCCGGCCCCGGAAACGGCTGGCGCCACACGATCTCGTGCGGCAGCCCGAGCTCCTCACCGACGGCACGGACCTCGTCCTTGAAGAGGAGGCGGAGGGGCTCGACCAGGTCGAAGGCGAGGTCGTCGGGTAGTCCGCCCACATTGTGGTGGGACTTGATTGTGGCGGCGGTGGACGAGCCGGACTCGATCACGTCCGGGTAGAGGGTGCCCTGCACGAGGTAGCCGGCGGGCTCGTCGTCGGTGCCGTCCGCGTCGAGGCGCCCCTTCTCGACCACCAGATCGCGGGCGACCTCCTCGAAGATGCGGATGAACAGCTCACCGATGATCTTGCGCTTGGCCTCGGGGTCGGTTACCCCGGCCAGCGCCTCGAAGAAGTGGTCGGCCGCCTTCACGTGGACCAGGTCGATGTGGAACTGGCGGCGGAAGGTCTCCTCCACCTGCTCGCTCTCATTGGCCCGCATCAGCCCGGTGTCGACGTACACGCAGGTGAGCTGCTCACCGATGGCCTTGTGGACCAGGGCCGCTGCCACCGCCGAGTCCACGCCGCCGGACAGGGCGCACAGGACCGGGGAGGACCCGACCTGGGCCCGCACCGCTGCCACCTGGCTCTCGATGATCGAGGTGTGGGTCCACGACGGCGGGCAGTGGCAGACGTCGTAGAGGAAGCGCTCGAGCAGGTCGCGGCCGTGCTCGGTGTGGACGACCTCGGGATGGAACTGGACGGCGAAGATGCCCCGGTCGGGGTCGTGGAACGCGGCCACCGGGGCATCGGGGCAGCTGGCCGTGGCGACGAACCCGTCGGGCACCCGGGTGATGGCGTCACCATGGCTCATCCACACCTGGGCCGACTCGGGCCAGTCGGCGAAGATCGGCGACGCTCCGGAGACGGTGAGCGGCGTGCGCCCGTACTCGCCCCGGCCGGTACGGGCCACCTCACCACCCAGCTGCCGGGCGACCAGCTGCGCCCCGTAGCAGATGCCCAGGACGGGGACACCCAACCCGTAGACGGCGGGGTCGATCGAGGGTGCCGGATCCTCGTTGACCGACTTGGGGCCGCCCGACAGGATGATGCCGGCCGGACGGCGGGCGGCCAGTTCCGCGGCGGTGGCGGTGTGCGGGACGATTTCCGAGTAGACGTGGGCCTCACGGACCCGACGGGCGATCAGCTGGGCGTACTGGGCACCGAAGTCGACGACCAGGACCGGCCCCCCACGGAGGTCGTCGGAGGGGACGACTGGGCTCAATGGCCCATGCCGACGCCCTGCGAGCGCTGCAGGTCCTTCCCCTCGGTCTGGAGCGCCGGGGCCACCATGACCTCGGCCTTCTGGAACTCCTTGACGGTCTGGTAGCCGCACGTCGCCATGGCGGTGCGCAGCGCGCCGAACAGGTTCATGCGGCCGTCGTTCTCGTGGGCGGGGCCGAGCAGGATCTCCTGCAGGGTGCCCCGGGTGGTCGTCTTGACCCGGGCGCCACGGGGCAGCGTCGGGTGGAAGGTGGCCATGCCCCAGTGGAAGCCGCGGGCCGGGGCCTCGACCGCGGAGGACAGGGGCGAGCCCAGCATGACGGCGTCCGCACCGCAGGCGACCGCCTTCGCCACGTCGCCGCCCTTGGACATGCCCCCGTCGGCGATCACGTGGCAGTAGACACCCGTCTCGTCGAGGTGGCGCATGCGGGCGCCGGCCACGTCGGCGATGGCCGTGGCCTGGGGGACGCCGATGCCCAACACCCCTCGTGTGGTGCAGGCGTTGCCGGGACCCACGCCGACCAGCACACCGACCGCGCCGGTGCGCATGAGGTGGAGCCCGGCCTGGTACGAGGCACAGCCGCCCACGATCACCGGGACCTCGAATTCGCGGATGAACCGCTTGAGGTTGAGGGGCTCGGCCGTCTTCGACACGTGCTCGGCGGAGACGACCGTCCCCTGGATCACCAGGATGTCGAGCTCGGCCTCGAGCAACGCGGGGGCGAACGACTGGGTCTTCTGCGGGGTGACCGACGCGGCGGTCGTGATGCCGGCCGCCTTCATCTCCTTGATGCGTTGCGTCACCAGGTCGAGCTGGACCGGCTCGGCGTACATCTGCTGCATGCGGGCCGTGGCCTTCTCCGTCGGGAGTTCGCGGATCTCGTCGAAGAGCGAGGACGGGTCCTCGTACCGGGTCCACAGTCCCTCGAGGTTGAGGACCCCGAGGCCCCCGAGCCGCCCGATCTCGATGGCCGTAGCGGGGCTGACCACGCCGTCCATGGCGGAGGCCAGGAGGGGCAGTTCGAACCGGTAGGC
>JAKAZC010000061.1 GCA_021826655.1 Actinomycetes bacterium
GGAGTCGATGGACGGGTGATGGACGGTACGCACCGGATTGCCGGAGCACTGCTCGAAGGAAGGCCAACGATCCGAGCGGTGACATTCGAGACCCAACCCAAGCCTGACTTCCGGGACTGTTCGCCAGGGAACCTGCCCGACTGACGGCATCTCGCCGAGCCGGCGATCGGAGGGACTCGCCGGACTGGCATCCAGAGGGACGTGACCGTGCGGCGATACGCGAGATCGCAGCGGATCCCGATCTGGCCGCCGCCGGTGGGGCCTCCCACCGCGCTCCCCGATTGCTACCGTGGCCCGATGTCCATCGGAGCAAGCGGCGTCGCGGAGCTGGCGTGGGTCGGCCGTGCACTCGGTGGGCGCGTTCTCGCCGCCGAGCGTCAAAGCGACCGACCCCATGGTGGGCGGCCGGCATGGTTCGTCGACGTCGAACGTGACGACGGTCCGCTGCGCGTCTACGCCCGACTCCAGCGACCGGAATTGCGGGACGGTGGGGCCGCCCTGGAGCGTGAGGGCGTCGTGCTCGACGCGCTCGCCGCGGCCGGGATACTTGTACCCCGCGTGCTCGGCGTGCACTCGGACCCTCCCGGTCTGCTCCTCGAATGTCTGTCCGGGACCGGTGACTACGCCGAACTCGACGAGGACGCCCGCTGGGACGTCGACCGCGGATTCCTCGGAGAGCTGGTGAGGCTCCACGCCATCGACACGGAGCCCTTCCGGGCCGTGGGGCTCGTCGAACCCCGGGACGCTCCGGCGTTCCTGCTCGACGACCTCGATCGGTGGGAGACCGTGTACCGGGCCATGACGACCCGGTCGGTCCCGCTCATCGAATTCCTCTGCCGCTGGCTTCGGCGACACGTGCCACCGGCGCCGGTTCGGGCCTCCGTCCTCCAGGGGGACACCGGCCCGGGCCAGTTCATGTTCGACGGATCCACCCTGACGGGCATCGTCGACTGGGAATTCGCCCAGCTCGGCGACCCGCACCTGGACCTGGCCCTCATCCGCGGACGCGACTTCTACAATCCCGGTGCCGACCTCCGCCGGTGGTTCCAGACCTACCAGGAATTGTCGGGCACGGCGATCGACTGGGACGCACTCGCCGTCTACTCGGTGAAGGCGTTGGCGCTCACCCCGATGTCCCTGGCCGGCCTGTGCCAGTCAATGCCCTGGACGACCGACTACGCCGAGTGGTGGACGATGAACGCCACCTATTCGCGGGCGACGGCACAGGCGCTGTCGGAGGCGACCGGGGTCGAGACCGCCGCCGACGACGTCGTCCTCCCGGAGCCGGTGGTAGGGACCGTCGGCGGGTTCCTCGACGTGATGGATGCTGTCGTGGATCGCGAATTCCGGCCCGCCGACCCCTTCGGCAGCTCACGAGCGGATCAGGCGATGCGACTGTCTCGCATGATCCGCAACGCCGCCAGTTCCGAACCGGAGCTCACGGCACTCGAACTCGACGACCTGGGCACGGTATTGGGGCACCGTCCGCGCGATCCGATATCCGGTGATGCCGAGCTCGTCGCGGTGATCGCAGAGGACGATCCGTCCCGCGACGCCGACCTCGCCGCCTATTTGTGGCGTCGCACCATCCGTCACGAGGCTCTGTTCGTCGGGGCCCTCGGTGCGGGGGAGGGCGCTGTGCTGAGACCGATAGCGGACCTGCGCTGAACGGTCGGCGACAAGGTCGACATGCGCAAGGGACGGATTCGTACCAGGGACGACGACTGAACGCAGTCGATACCGTCCCGCTGCCGCCTGGTCGTGTCGCCGACGCACCTACGTGATCGAGTCCACACAGGTGCGCGTGGACCTGTGACCGTCCCGCTGTGATAGAGGCGATCCGGGGGTGCGTCCAGCAGCTTGGACGCCATGACACCGAGGAGGTTGCCTGGACTGGGAGTTGTCCACACGCCCGTGTGAGTGCCGTTCGACACGTCCGGCCGTAATTACGGTCCACGTCGGAGAGAGCACGCGACGGCTGCGAGGAGCCCGTCGGAGTGGGACCGCCCCTGGGCCCCGGAGCGGGACCAGCCGCCCGGCTCGCTCGGCACCGGAGACCCTGGAGGTTGACGGCGCTAACAACGTAAGCCAGTATGGGTAACACCGTTAGCCTCACAGCGGGGCCTGCCGGAGAGGAGATCCCATATGGACGAGCCCGCGCACTACCGCAAGCCCGGGATGCTCACGAGGAAGCTCATGAATCCACTGGTCGTCGTCATGCTCCGCCTCGGTATCAGCGTCTGGGGGAGTCGGATCCTCGAGGTTCCGGGACGCACGAGCGGCATCCCCAGGCGCACCCCGGTGAACCTGCTCGAGATCGACGGGCGCTACTACCTGGTGTCACCTCGTGGCGAGGGGCAGTGGGTGAAGAACGTGCGGGCCAACGGCGGACGGTTGGCGCTGCTGCTCGGCCGCCGCCGCCACGAGATGTCCGCACTCGAGCTGTCCGACGGCGAGAAGTCCCCGGTGCTCCGTGCGTACCTGCGACGGTGGAAGATGGAGGTGGGCGTGTTCTTCGACGGCGTGACGGCGGACTCGGACGAGGCCGACGTGCGGCGAATCGCCCCGAGCCATCCGATCTTCGCGCTCACCGAGGCGGCGGGCTGAGATGCCGACATGGGGAAGCTCGGTGACGGTGCGCGCCTCGGGCCGGGACGCTCCGTCCGATCGCACGCACGCGGGGGGGAGCCGGCCTTGACGCGGATCGGATCCCTTCCGGACGAGGCGCCGCACCTGCTCGCCGGCGAGCTCGACCGTCCGCCGGCACCACCGGCGCGCACCGCGCGCGTGTCCGAAGCCGTCGCTGCCGCCCGCCGGATCCTCGAGGACGAGGGGACCGATCGGCTGACCATGCGTCGATTGGCCGACGACATGGGGATCCAGGCCCCGTCGCTGTACAAGCACTTCTCGGGCAAGGCGGACCTCGAGCTGCTGCTGATCGAGGACGCGCTGTTCGACATCGGCGACGCCACCCACCGGGCCCTGCACGAACCGGACCACGACTCCGCCGTGCTGAGCCTGCTGCTCCGCTACCGCGCCGGGGCGCTGTCGGGTCCGAACCTCTACCGCCTGGCCACCAGCGGGCCGATCGCCCGGCACCGGCTGCCCGTAGGGCTGGAGGAGTGGGCCGGCAACCCCTGGTTCGTGGTCACCGGAGATCCCGCACTGGCCCAGGCGCTGTGGTCCCTGGCCCACGGCATGGTCGTCCTCGAGCTCGACGACCGCTACACGCCGGGTTCCGATCTGGACCTGACGTGGCGGGCCGGCTCGGCCGCGTTCGAGCGTGCGGTCGCATCGGCACGCCGGGCATCGCCCCGTTGACGCCACGTGTCCGTGCGGTCCGGCTGCTCCAACCGTGGCCGACCGCGGGCCCACGCCGGACGTGACGTCCGACACCTCCGGTGCCTGCGCCAATCGGGACTCAGTTGGTCGGCGCCCCGTCACGCACCACCCGGACACCGGCGAAGTCCGGCTGCGCGCGCCAGCGCTCCAGGTAGCCGACGTAGTCGAGAAGGCTGCCGGTGTAGGTGAGGTTCCGGGCCGCCCGCCCGTCGATCGCCTGCTGTTCGCTGTTGTAGAAGCTGGGCGTGCAGTTCATGAAGTAGCGGGCGCCGCCGATCCCGACGCCGAGCAGCACCGAGAGCCACTCCTCCTCGGCGGCCTCCTCCGGCTCGATCTCGACGATTCCCTGCTCGGCGCAGGCCTCGATGATGTGGGCGACGTGCTTGGCCGACTCGGACAGCAGGTGGGAGAAATTGGTGCCGAACCCGCCCTGGACCAGGCTGATCAGCAGCAGGTTGGGGAATCCGCTGGCCAGCACCCCGTGCAGCGTGTGGGCGCCCCCGGCCCAGCGCTCCGACAGGGCGGTGCCGTCGCGACCGACGGGGTCGAAGCCGAGTCGGTGGTGGAGATCGGTGGTGACCTCGAATCCGGACGCATAGATGAGCAGGTCCACCGGGTACTCGACGCCGTCCACCACCGGGCCCCGCGTCGTGCAGCCGTCGACCCCGCGCCCGTTGGTGTCCACCAGGTGCACGTTGGCCCGGTTGAACGCCGGCAGGTAGTCGTCGTGGAAGCACACCCGCTTGCAGTGCTTGCCCCAGTAGGGCTTGAGCTTCTCGGCGGTCTCGGGATCCTCGACGATCTCGTCGACCCGGCGCCGGATCGTCTCCATCGACTCGAAGTCGGACCGCTCCAGTGCCTCGGCCTCCTCCGGATCCGAGGCCTTCTGGGTGTCGATCCACAGCAGCTCGGTCCAGCCGTCGTGCACCAGGTCCACGTCAGGCTGGGCGCCGGTTACCGCCTGGGTGAAGTTGACGATCCGCTCGTGCTGCCAGCCGGGCTCCTGACTGCGGAACCACTCGGCGTCGGTGGGCTGCTGGTTGCGGACGCCGACCGCGCCGGGGGTCCGCTGGAAGACGAAGAGCTCCTTGGCCACACCGGCGATCTGCGGCACCACCTGCACCGCGGTGGCACCGGTGCCGATGATGCCGACGCGCTTGTCGGCCAGCCTGTCCATCGGCTCGGTGGGGCCACCCCCGGTGTAGCCGTAGTCCCAGCGGCTGGTGTGGAACGCCTTGCCCGCGAAGTCCTCGATCCCGGGGATCCCCGGCAGCTTGGCCTTGTGCAGGATCCCCCCGGCCAGGACGAAGAAGCGGGCGGACAGCCGGTCGCCGCGGCTGGTGGTGACCTGCCACCGCAGCGCCGCACCGTCCCATGTGGCCCCGGTCACGTCGGTCTGGAACAGGGCGCGGGGGTAGAGATCGAACGTGCGGGCCAGCAGCTTGGAGTACTCGAAGATCTCGGTGGCGCTGGCGTAGCGCTCGGACGGCATGAAGCCGGTCTCCTCGAGGAGCGGCAGGTAGGTGTAGGACTCCACGTCACACATGCAGCCCGGGTACCGGTTCCAGTACCAGGTGCCGCCGAAGTCCCCGGCCTTCTCGACGATCCGGACGTCGGTGATCCCGTGCCTGGCGAGGTCGATGGCGGTGAGCATCCCGGCGAAGCCGCCACCCACGATCACCACCGTCGTCTCCTCGACCACCGGGTCGCGGGTGAAGCCGGGCTCGACGAACGGGTCCCGGTCGAGCTCCTCGCCCAGCTCGCGCCACTGGGCCATGCCTTCGGGGCGCAACCGCTTCTGCTGTTCCTGCCGGTACCGCTGACGCAGCTCGTCGATCGAGGGGGGCTCCTCGTTGCTGCTCCGCTCCATGTCGTGTCTGCCTTCTCCTTCGGACCACGTCGGGCGACGCGGCGGGTTCGTGTCGGTGCTGATCCTGACACGTGCCGGGGTGGCTCACGAGCGGCCGCCCGGCACGTCGGGCCGGATCGGGCCGACGGCGACCCGACCTCCAGGACGATGGTCCTGTTGATTCCCATGGAAGGTGGCGCCGGTGGACACCGCACGCAACACCTACGCACCCGGTGCCGGCAGCCGGCCACCGACGAGGGCGTCTCGTGGACCGACGGGCCCTCAGGCGATTCTCGAGGTGACGCGCCGCCACCCGTGCACCATGCAGTGGTTCGGGTTCCAGGGCCGGGGCCTGACGGACGGCCCCGACACGACCACCGCCGACGACGTCCGACGGAGCATCCCGCTCCCGCTCGCGCTCGCCGAGCTCGATGACGGCTCCTTGCCCGTCCCCGAGGCGTTGCTCCGCTGTCCGCCGCACCTCGCGCCCGAACGCGGACGCGTCGACGTCCCCGTCCCGGTGTCCGCCGACGATGTCCTGTGGATCGCCACGTTCGGCACCTGGCCGGTTTGAACTCACCGGCGCCGGATCCCGACGGGAGCGGCGCGGATCATCGCCGTCGGGCCTCCGGCGCGGCGATACTGACGGCTGGGGAGTCGCAGGGACTCCGCGGGAGGGGATCCATGCGTGCACGTGGCTCATATGTGACGAGTGGCGCGAGGCCGGTCGGCGCCGTGCTCCTGCTGCTGGCGCTGGTGTGCCTGCCCTGCATGGTCGGCACGCCGGAGGCCGGGGCGGCCTCGGTCGGGGACGCCATCGCCGGGTATGCCGCCTCCCAGGCCAACGTCCCCTACTGCGACGGTGGGGGCGGGATCAACGGGCCCACCAACGGCGGGGTCGTCGAGCCGGGCTGCGGTCGCGGGGTGAAGGGTTACGACTGTATGAGCCTGGTGCAGTACGCCGTCTACCAGGCGACCGGCGTCGCCCTGCCGGGTGACGGGAGCCAGCCCAAGGGGGTCGGGCAGTTCATCGCCCCGCAGGGGTCGATCGCCGCGGACATCGCAGGCCTGGTCCCCGGCGACGCCGTCTACTGGGGCGGCAGCGGCATCGACGGGTTCGCCCACTCGGGCGTCTACGGTGGCAACGGAAACGTGTGGGATGCCCTCGGCATCAACCAGCCGGTCCAGACCCACACCATGGCCTACCTGAGCACGATCTACACCTACGACGGCGCCATGGGGTACTGGGGATCGGGGCCCCCGGCCCCGACGGTGACCTCCGGCGGGCTGGTTACCCCGGTGGTCGGGATCGCCTCGACTCCGGACGGCCACGGCTACTGGCTGGCCGATGCCGCCGGCGGTGTCTCCGCCCACGGGTCGGCGGTCGCCTACGGGTCGCTGGTCGGCCATCCGCTCAACGCGCCCATCGCCCACATCGTCTCGACCGCGGACGGCCACGGCTACTGGCTGGTGGCGGGTGACGGCGGCATCTTCGCCTTCGGCGACGCCGCGTTCCTCGGCTCCATGGGGAACAGCCACCTGAACGCGCCAGTGGTGGACATGGCCCCCACGTCCGACGACGGGGGCTACTGGCTCGTGGCCAGCGACGGCGGCATCTTCGCCTTCGGCGACGCCGGCTTCCACGGTTCGATGGGCGGTCAGCGGCTCAACCGGCCGATCGTGGGGATGAGCGCGGACGACGCCACCGGGGGCTACTGGCTGGTGGCCACGGACGGGGGGATCTTCGCGTTCGGCGCGCCGTTCCTCGGCAGCACCGGATCGCTCCGGCTCGTCCAGCCCGTCAACGGGATGGCCGCCCTGGCCGACGGGAAGGGGTACTGGTTCGTCGCCAGTGACGGCGGGGTCTTCACTACCGGGGCCGCCGGATTCCTGGGATCGATGGGTGGTGCCGCCCTCAACGCGCCGGTGGTGGGCATGGCCCCCGACGCGGCCACCGGGGGCTACTGGCTGGTGGCCAGTGACGGCGGCGTCTTCAGCTTCGGGGCCCCGTACTACGGCGCCGGGTGACCGTCGCGGGCCCGGGCGTTCCGGATCGGTGCCCGACGGCCACCACCCGGCGCCGCTGGCCGTCGTGTCCCCGTAACGTCGGGCCCCGTGGGAGGACTGCACGGCATGGACACTGAAGACCGCCCGGACGCCTCGAACCTGACGGCGCTGTTCGTCAACACCACGCTGACCCGGTCACCCGGGGTCAGCCACACCCAGCGCCTGGTCGACCTGAGCACCTCGATCATGCGCTCCCAGGGGGTGCGGGTCGACCAGTTCCGCTCCGTCGACCACGCGATCGCCACCGGCGTCTACCCGGACATGACGGAGCACGGATGGGCGCAGGACGCCTGGCCCGAGCTGTTCGACCGGGTGCTGGCGGCCGACATCCTGGTCATCGCCGGTCCGATCTGGCTGGGCGACAACAGCAGCGAGACCAAGAAGGTCATCGAGCGCCTCTACGCCCACTCGGGCGAGCTCAACGACAAGGGTCAGTGGCTCTACTATGGCAAGGTCGGCGGGTGCCTGATCACCGGGAACGAGGACGGGATCAAGCACTGCGCGTCGAACGTGCTCTACAGCCTGCAGCACATCGGCTACGCCGTCGCTCCCCAGTCCGACGCCGGATGGATCGGCGAGGCCGGTCCCGGACCCAGCTACGGGGACGAGCTGGAGGACGGCAGCCTGGTCGGCATGGACAACGAGTTCACCAACCGCAATACCACCTTCATGACGTGGAACCTGCTCCACCTGGCGGGCATGCTCCGGGCGGCCGGCGGCTTCCCGGCCTACGGCAACCAACGGCGGGAATGGGATGCCGGGGCCCGTTTCGACTTCCCCAATCCCGAGTACCGGTCGTGAGTGGACCATGGCCCATCTCTCACCGACGAGTTCCCGGGCCCGGGCGGGCCGTCCGATGTGCTTGAGTGGATCCCTCACCCGCGGGCGGGTGTCGGGAGGTTCGGGGACCCGGGCCCTCCGCCGGTCGACCCGACCGCCGAGGCATGCAGGACCACCAACCGGACCCCGCACCACGTCGAAGGAGACACCGTGACGCCCTCCCCCAACGCCATCCGCCTGATGGGACACCAGCGACGCTTCGCCGAATCCGTCGCCCAGATCGATACCGAGCTGGAATTCGCCTCGGGTGCGGCGGTGGCCGCCCGTCGGGACGAGGTGGTCACCGCCGCCCGCGCCGCCTACGGGCCGAGCGAGGACTTCCGGGGTGTGCGCGACGCCTGGGACGCCGTCTTCCCCGGCGGCGTCTACAGCGCCGTCGGGCTGGCGGAGGCGAAGCGGCTGGCCTGACCCCGGCACCTGGTGGAGCGGAATCCGGCGGGGTGGAGCGATGCCCGCTCAGCCGCGGTGCAGGACGTCGCGCAGCCCACCGAAGATCAGGACGAACGAGGTCGCCGTCCACGCGATCACCAGGGGGAGCGACAGCGAGTCGGCCGCGGTGGCGCCGACCAGGAGCACGCCTCCGCCGATGAGCAGGAGGACGATCCCCCGGCGCCTCCTGCGGTCCGAGCGGCTGGGAGGGAGGATTGACCCGTCGGCCCCGATCCCGGGCACCCCGTCCACCGACACCCCCGCCAGTAGGTCGTCCACGATGTGCTCCAGGCCGAGCGACCGGGCGACGGCGATGCCGAGCGAGGGTCGCTCGACGGTCAGGCCACGGAGTCGGAGCACGACGGCCCTCCCCCGGGGGATCCCGTCGACCAGGTCCTGTCGGGCCCCCGCCTCGCATTCGACGCGTACGCGCGCGACGAGGTCGGGGTCGGCGCGCTCGAGCTCGGCGGCCGCGGCCCGGAAGGCCTCGATCCGCGACGACGGTGCCTCACCTACCGGCACCGACGTCCTCGGTCGTGCCGGCGTGCCCCATGCCCAGACCCTGCGGCGCTCCGGACCCGGTCATGGAGCGCCCGCGCGCCCCGGGTCGTCCGGTCCCGTACCGTCCGGTGGGTCCGACACACCGGTGGTGGTTCCGTCGGTGGCGGTCGTGTCGATGGCGGTGACGTCGATAGCGGTGGCATCGACGGCTCCGTCCGGCGGCACCTGGCCGGGCCGCCAGACCGTGACCCTGCCCCACGCCGCCCGCCGATCCCGCCGCTTCGGGCTCAGCGCCAGCAGGATCCGGTCCACCGCCCAGGCCACCAGGCCGACGACCAGCAGTGCGGCGATGACCCCGAGCACGATGAATCCGACGAAGAACCCGAGGACGACGATCGCGGCCAGCACGACCAGGCCGACGATCGTGCCCAGGCACCCGGACCCGGTCGGGGGACGCGCGCTGTTCGCCATGCCCCGATCATCCCTCAGGTCGGGGTGCCGGGGGCGTCCGCCGCGTCCACCACCTCGACCGTCGGTCGATCCGGGACGACGTCGGCCAGGAACCAGCGGAAGGCCAGGGCCCCGTCGGCGTGGCCGGCGGTGGACACCGCGTTGGGGTGGGCGAGGTCGGCGTGCCCGACGACGATGGTCACCGTCCCGTCCGCGTTCGCCCGTGCCGCCCCGTTGTTGATCGAGGTGTGGGCGTCGGTGAGCACCTCGGTGGCCAGGAACGGGTTCCACACCACCAGGTTCCAGAACCGGCACACCGGTGGGCGATGGGTGATCACCAGGGCTTCGTCGGGCCCGATGCGGTAGCTGGCGAACGCGTAGCAGGCGTCGCGTGCCGACCAGCCGAAGTTCGCGTCCGGCACCTGGTAGGGATCGGCGAATTCGTTGGCCAGCTGCGGCGTGTTGTGTCCGAGGGACTGGGGCGCGTCGCGTGGTGCCACGGTGAGCGGGACGGTCAGGAAGAGGGTCTGCACCCAGGTCAACGCGGCACGCAGCGCGGCCGCGGTGCCCGCGTCGGTGCGGGCGAGCGGTCCGGGCGGGTCCGGCGACTCGATCGCCCACTCGACCCGTCGGCCGCCGGCGGGATCGAGCTGGTAGTCGCGGGTGAACGCCACATGGCTGTCGTCGCCCAGTTCGATGAACGGTCCCCCGTACCCGTCGGGCCGGGACGGCCCCATCTGGAACCCGAACCGACCGTCCGCGTCGACGTCCAGGTCGGTGTCGTTGACGATCCCGACGATCCGGTCGGACCACCGGCCCGGCCCCGGCTCGTTGTAGACGGTGAGTGAGAAGTACGTGCTGTCGCCCCGCTGCCCGCTCACCCGGTAGTGACGGCCCGGGTCCAGGACGGCCAGTGCGTAGTAGGCGTCGGTGTTGTCGCCGCCCCAGGCCCGGTCGCGGCGCCAGGGCGTGTTGACGTCGACGAACGCCGGGCGGGCGGGGTCGGCGTAGAGGTAGACGTCGAGGGCGACCGACAGCGCGGTGGTCAGCATCCGGTACCCGTCGACGACCGACCGCTCGCCGTCAACGGCGCGGGGTCCCTCGAGGAACTGCCCGTCGAGCCCCCCGAGCCCGTCCAGCAGCTCGCGCCACGCCCGGGTCGTCTCCCACGTCGGTTCGTTCACGGCAGCAGCCCTCCGGTCAGGAGGTCGACGACGTCGTCGACCCAGTGGTCGTCAAGCGCCCGCCCGGGGCGGAGCGCGAGCGCCATGAGCGTCGCGCCGCCGATCACGTCGAACACGACGTCGGCCGCGACGTCGGGCCTAGCCGCACCATCGGCCACTGCCCGCTCGAGCCGTTCGCGCAAGCCGGCCCGGGCCGGCACCGCCA
>JAKAZC010000062.1 GCA_021826655.1 Actinomycetes bacterium
CGCGAGGTGCGGGCGGCGGGATCGATGCTCACGGGGAGAACCTACCGGGGCGGACGGGCCTCCCGGCGTGACCGCGGGGCGAACCCCCGGCCGTCACTTCGCGTTTCGAAGCGTGACGGGCATGCGCTTCACGCCGGGCACCATGGTCGCCCGCAGCCTCGCCACCTCACCCGACAGCTCGAGCTCGGGGAACCGCCCGAGGACCTCTTCGAACATGACCCTCGCCTCCAGACGAGCGAGTGAGGCCCCCAGGCAGAGGTGCTCGCCGAACCCGAACGCGAGGTGGGGATTCGGTGAGCGGGTGACGATGAACTCCTCGCTGGTCGGTCCGAAGACGTCCTCGTCGCGGTTGGCCGAGCCGTACAGCATCACCACGGTGTCACCCCGGGCGATGGAGGTGCCACGGATGACCACGTCCTCGGTCGCCGTGCGCGCCATATGGGTGACGGGGCTGGTGTAGCGCAGCATCTCCTCGATCGCCAGGGGAATGCAGGTCGGATCCGCGATGACCTTCCGACGCTCCTCGGGATGCTCGATCAAGGCCAGGGTGCCGAGGGCGATCAGGTTCCGGGTCGTCTCGTTGCCGGCGATGAGCAGGAGCCAGCAGAAATTGTAGAGATCCTCCCCGGAAAGGTGGTCACCGTCGACTTCGGCGTCGATGAGCGCGGAGATCAGGTCTGTGGACCGCCGATCCCGCCGGTCCGCGACCAGCGCGGAGAAGTACTCGTGCAGGGCGACCTGGGCCTCGAGCGGATCCATGACGATGTCGGGATCTGCGCTTCCGACGGCGGCGTCCGACCAGGCCCGGAACTTCTGCCAGTCCCGCTCCGGAGCACCCAGCAGCTGCGCGATGAGCCGCGTCGGAAGCGGGGCGGCTACCTCCTCCGCGAATTCGATGGGCGTGTCGAGGGGAAGACCGTCAAGGATCTCGGTCACGATGCCTCGGATGGTCGGTTGGAGGATGCCGACCTGCCGGGGCGTGAAGCCCTGACTGATGAGCTTGCGAAGCTGACGGTGCCGGGGTGGGTCGGTGAAGATCAAGCTCCCCGGCATGGTTGCCTCACCCGCGTCGGGGTCGGGGATCGTGATCCCGTGCACCGAGCTGAACGAGCTCGGGCTGCGCGACACGAGCCTGACGTCCTCGTACTTCAGGAGCGCCCAGAAGCCGCCGTCCTCCACCCAGTGGACGGGCGACTCGCGACGCAGTTCGCGGTAGGCGGGATAGGGGTCCCCCGCGTAGAAGTCGGGTGACGCGAGTGGATGATCCGGAACCATGGCACGTACTCCTCGGGGAGGCCGCGGACGGATGGACGAACAGACGCCTTCTGCCAATGTGTCTACCGTCTCGCGAGCGGGCCGTCAAGGCCGGATCGGTCTCGTGTTGGTCGCTTGGTCACTTGATCGAGGGTGGAGGGAAGGGACCTAGGTCCCTGTCCCGGCTTCGGCCGGGAGCGAGACGATGGCACCATGTGCCGACACAGGTCGATCACGGGAAGCCTCGTTTTGATGCTGGTCGCGCTGGGTGTGTCCTCTTGCGGCGCAGGGTCCCCTCGGACGACAGGGGGTTCGACGACCGGACTGGCGACCGAGCGAAGCACGACGACGACGGTGGCAGGAGCGGTGACCGCCCGCGCGTCGGTCAGTCCCGATCAGGGAGTCGCCGGGATCACCCTCACCTTCACCGTCGAGATCCGGGGACCCGGAGCCCTGCAAGGCGAGGGGGTGCTCTTCGGCGACGGGGCCAGCTCGGGCGCCAATGCGGGGGATGCCGCCTGCGGGGAGGCGGCTCGGGCCGACCACACGAGCACGTACACCCATGCGTACGCCCGACCCGGGACCTACCAGTTCAGCGATCAGGTGACCGTCCGGGCGCCACCGCCGTCGTGCGCGTTCGAGCACACGACGGCCCGCCTCACCGTGATCGCCGCCGCGACCCTGTCCGATGCGACGCTCAACGGTGCGTTCCTCTCCCCGTCGAAGAACGTCGGCTGCTACATCGATCAGACCCTACCGGGCGAGCTTCGTTGTGCGACCTTCTCACCTCCCCAGTTGGTGACGATGGACGGCAGCGGATCGATCCGGACGTGCACCGGCAGACAGTGCGAGCTGGGGAACCCTGCAATGGAGACCCCCGTGCTCCCCTACGGGTCGGCGACCGCAGGCGGGCCGTTCCAGTGCCTGTCCAGCGAACAGGGGATGATCTGCACGGTCGTCGGCCACAGGGGATTCGAGCTCTCCCGCTCGGGGGTCCTGCCGATCGGCTGAGTCGGGCACCTCACCGGTGCACGAGGAGGGAGGCGACCTCGTGCGGTGACGGCATCGCATCGATCTCGTCGGCGAGCAGCTGTGCACGCTGACGGTAACCGGCGTCGTCGAGCACCGAGCGGAGGCCGGACCGTACGCACGCCTCGGTCACCTCACCCGGCATCAGGTTCTGGGCCGCACCCGCCTTCGCGAGGAGCGTCGCGTTGACGAAGTTGTCGGCGCTCTTGGGCAGGGCCAGCGACGGGAGCCCATGTGCCAGCGCGCCGAACATGGTCCCGGCTCCCCCATGGTGGACGACGGCGGCGCAATGGGAGAGCACGTGGGCCTGGTCGATGAAGCGCTCCACCCGCGCGTTCTCGGGCGTCGGTCCCAGATCGAGCGGGTCGTTGTCGCGCCCGACGGTCGCGATCACGTTGACCGGCTCGTCCTGTAGTGCTCCGAGACCAGGCGGAAGAAGTTCAGGTCGTTGTTCGAGAAGGTCCCGAGCGTCAGGTAGACCAGCGGGCGATCGGGGTCCGCGAACGACACCGGCAAGGGGGGCAGATCGAGAGCGTCGTACCCGAGTAGACGCCCGCCGCGAGCGGGACGTCGACGCCGAACTGCCGCCAGATCGGAGAGATCACATCCGTCACGAGGTCCATGACGCTCGGGTCGAGGCGCGCCCCGATGCCATGGACCACCGCGTGGGTCCCCGTCACCGCCGCGACCAGCGGAGCGGCGAAGGAGTAGGGGTCGAAGACGAGCAGCGTCGGTTCGGTCTCCGTGCAGAGCGCGAGCAGGTCGTCGACCACGAGCGCCGTCCCGATCTCGCCGAACAGTCGTGGGACGAAGTAGCCCCCCACGCGTGACGGGGGTAGCCCGTCGCCGGGAATTCCGCGCGTCCGTGATCGCAGGGCAGCGAACCAGGCATCGAACGCCGGGCCGACCGGGCGGAACGGAAGTCCCCGACCGGAAGTGGCTCCCTCCATGTCGGGTCCACTGGCGATGACGACCTCGTCGCCGTTGGCGATGAACGCCTCGGCCAGCGGTAGCAGGGGCGTGAAGTGACCCGTCTGGGGCACGCAACTGACGACGACCTTCACGCAGCCCTCCGAAGGCTGACCGTTCCCGCGGTCAGGCTACTGCCGGCGTGTCGGACCGGCACGGGTACAGCGCCCGCCGTCCCGGCCGGCTCAGCGTCCCGCTCCGGAGGAATGGGACCTTCGGCTCTAGGGAAGAGGCGACGGAGGTTGGAAGATCGCGGAGAGCAATTCCGTCCCGTGCGTCCTTCGAGGAGCCGCAACGGAGGTGACCCCAGAGATGGACAAGACCGGAAAGTACCTGATGGGCATAGCCGCGCTCGTCACCGCGGCCGGGATCTCGGTACCGAGCGTCGCCCTGGCGGCGGGTGGTCCACCCGCTGGGAAGGGCCATGGATCGGGCCGTGGTGGGGGGGAGAGACGACGGCTGTCAACAACTTGTCGATCCCGACGATCTTCGTCGGGACCAATCCCTTCGGTTTGAGCTGTCCGAGCGGTCCGACCGATCCGAGCGGCGATCCGTCGACCGGTTACCCGATCAATACGTCGAACTACTACTACGTTCAGGGTCTCAACAGCTGGCAGGCGCAGTGCGCGACGGCGTCCACCGGTGGTACCGCCAACGTGGCTTGGGGCGACAACCTGGTGGGCGGGAGTGCGGCGCTGATGGTCGGCCACCCCATCCGCGTTGAGGTTGCCCTGAGCGACCCGGCAAGCACCACCATGATCGGCTACACCGTGCAGAAGCTCGATCCGAACGCGCTCGACAGGGAGTCCGCCTACGGGGTCCTGGCCGCCGGCACCCCGGGCGCCTTCACGGTCTCGAGCACGGCCACCGGACCGATGGGCGCCGGGCTCTGGGACGCGGGCGCCCAGTGGGACATCCACCTGCAGAACAGCACGAGCACGGTCTTCGCGGGTGATGCGACCGCCGAGATCAACGCCACCGGCAGGGTCGTGTACGGCTACAACCTGCGCGTGCTGACCGCCGGCACGTACGTCCTCGAATTCACCGCTCCGGGGCTGACCCTTTCGAGCCCGAACGGTGGCACCGTCAACGGCGACACTGCCACCATCAACATCGTGGTCACGTCGGGCGGTGGTGGTGGGAGTGGTCGCGGTGGCGGTCGCTAGGGCATGGAGGTCGGAGCGCGAACGGCCCGGGAGACGCCTCGCTGCGGCCGCGGTGGTGGTGCTGGTGGTGGTGCTGGTGCTCGGGTTGTCCTCCGTCTGGGCGGCCTCGACCGCCTCGGCGCAGGGCGGCCTGTCAAGCCCCGGCGTCGTCGTCACGGCGGTCAACCCCGGAACCTCCCGTTCGGGAAGCAGCCTTCGGATCAGCCTCACCGCCCACACGGAGCGGTCCGCGGCGACCAGCCCGTCCTGTCGTCCACAGGAACCGACGATCCGTTGCTGGGGCTCGCTCGTCCTTCGCGTCCCCGACGAGGGGGGCTTCAGCGTCACCGGGTTGGAGGTTCACCGGGTGGCGGTCGGCGACATCAGCTGTGGGGACGACGAGGGTGGTGGCTGCACGGACGCCGAGGCGGCCTCGCCGGGGGCTGATCCGGACCCGCCCCAGCAGGCCGAGGTGAACGGCGTCGCGTTCGTCACCGACCCCGGCACCACCGGCGTGGATCCCGGTACGAAGGTGCAGCTGCTGATGACGCTGACCGACTTCGGCACCGCGCAGTACCAGGACCAGATCGACGTCGTGGTCAACAGGTTCGTAACGGGATCACCCAAACCCTTGCTGTTCGACACGGGCCCCCAGACCATCCAACAGGTGGCGGTGCACACGCTGGGCAACGACTGAGCTCGCGAGCGGCCCGGCCAGGGGTCGGTGCTCCGGGGCTCCCGTGCGGGTACCCTTGCGGGGATTCGACACCGCCTACCGGAGAGAGAGCGATGACCGCGCCGATCACGTGCCTGAGCATGAACCACATCAACGCCGTCGTCGACGGCTACGACGAGAGCGTCGCCCGCTTCGCCGACCTGTACGGGACGCAGATCATCCTCGACATGCCCCGCGAGGAGTGGCACGCGTGCCTGCTCGTCTTCGGCGGGGCGGTGATCTTCGAGCTGTTCGCCCCCCACGACGACCTCCTCCATGCCCGCTTCGGCCCGCACTACGTCGGCGTCGAGTATCAGGTCACCGACGCCGACGCCGCCCGCGAGGCGATCGTCGCCCGGGGCGGGCGGGTGCTGCGGGAGCTGGGCGTCGCGTTCCACGCCCACCCGGCCGAATGCCACGGGGTGGCATGGGAGTTCTACGGCGAGAGCTTCCACGCCGTCCCGTCCCCCGTCGACTACCTCGAGCCGATCCGCCCGCTCTCCTACTGGGGCGACGAGCACCCCCTCGGCTGCATCGGGCTCAAGCGCTACAGCCTGGCGGTGGAGGACCTCGACGCGGGCAGGGGCTTCCTGCAGGAGGTCGTCAACGGGACCGTCTCGTACGAGGAGGACCGCCCCGCCATCGGCGCGAAGGCGGTCGGTGTCACACTCGCGAACACGGTGGTGGAGCTGCTCGCCCCGACCGCCGACGGTGTGCTCAGCCGCCACGTGGCCCGCTGGGGGGACGGCATCCGCTCGACGGTGTTTCAGGTGAAGGACCTGCAGGTGGCCCGCACCTACTTCAAGGGGAAGGGCGTTGAGCTGGTCCCCGGGGACGCACCCGGCACGCTGGCCATCCGGCCGGAGGACAACTGCGGCCTCCTCTTCGAGTTCAGCGAGTGAGCGCCGCGCCCTGACGGCCGCCGGCCTCGCGGCCGGAGGGTGCTCCTGATCGGCTGCGCTCACGCCGGCCGGTCACGCCGGCCGCCGGCCGATCGGGCCAACAGGGCGAGGTGCGCCCGTACCCCGGCGCCGAAGGGGGTCGGGGTCCCGGCGTAGGAGGAGATCAGCGCCGGACCGGCGGCACAGCCCCAGGTGTTCCACGTCCACGCGAGATACGAGACCTCGTGGCGGTCGGCCCATGCCATGAACCGGTCGACGAACCTGCTGGCGCAGTCGTTCTCGCCGATCTCCCCGGCGACGACCGGCACGGAGCGAGCGACCCGGCCGAGCTGGGTGTTCCAGCACCGCAGCGACGTGCACCCGCTGAAATTGTAGGCGTGGAACCCGGCCACCAGCTGGTGGGCCGGGTCGTCGGGCCGGTGGGCCGACCACCCGGCGAGGTTCGAGGCGTTCCCCAGCCCGCCGGCGATGATCGGCTGGCGGGCCCCGGTACCCCGGACCGCGTCGACCAGTTGCTGCATCCCCGCCGTCTGCCAGCCTCCGGGGCTCCGGCACCCGATGAGCCAGCACGACCAGGAGATCCCGTGGGGTTCGTTGTAGAGGTCGAAGACCACGGCCGGATCGTTCCGGAAGGCGCCGGCCACCGAGCGCCAGAAGGCGATCGAGTGGCCGGCGTCGGCCATGACCTGCTGGCCGGTGGCCGGCGTCGTGCCCGGGGCGCTCCAATGCAGGTTCAAGACGACCACCAGCCCCCGGGCCCGGAGCAGGGCGACGTAGGCGGTGATGGCGCTGCGGTAGGCGGCCCCGCCGTACAGCGGCGAGACCCCGTTCACGCCGAGCCAGCAGTCCTCGTTGAGCGGGATCCGCACGGCGTCGATGTGCCAGGCCATCATCGCCGAGATCGAGGCGGCATCCGACGGCCCGTCGAAGATGCCCCAGCCCTCTATACAGGCGTATTCGGTTCCCGACCGGTTGACCCCGAGCAGCCTGATCGGTCGTCCCGAGGCCCCCACCAGCTGGTTGCCCTGCACGTGCACCGCCCGCACCGGGGCCTCGGTCACCACCAGTGGGATCCCGCGCCCCCCGGTGCGCGAGCCCGTGACGGCGGCGTGGACGCCGATGCCGACCCCGGCTGCCACCAGGACCACGATGGCCACGACGAGGACGCGCAGGGTCCGTTGGCGGTCCACGGCGTCGGCCGGCCCGGGATCACCGGCCGGCGCCGGCGCCGGCGGCGGCCGCGCCGTGGTGGCCGTGACCCCCCGCTCAGCATGCAGCAGGCGCACGGATCGACCTCACATCGGTTTGGCGATGACCTCGGACACCTTCTGCCTCCCGAGACCGAAGAACCGGATCCACCCCACGATGACGCCGAAGGTCTCGATGAGGGCGATCACGTAGATCAATGGGACCAGGAACACGGCCAGGAACCCGAAGGAGCCCGGGCGCTCCGACGCGGAGAGGTTGACCTTCAGCCCCTCGAAGTAGAGCCAGAAGACGTAGGCCAGGTTCGCGCTCCACAGCGGGATGATCCACGGGCTGACCGGCGAGGTGTTGTTGATGCCGGTCGCATAGGACACCATCAGCGCCACGCCGACGAATTGCAGCGGCGCGATGCTCCATGTGGCGATGGAGTAGACGAGCGGCAGTTTCCGTTTGAGCTCGAGGCGACGGTTGCACGCCAGGCGCAACAGGCCTTCGATCCACCGGCGACGTTGCCGGATCAGCTCGCCGATGGAAGGCGGCGAGGCACCGTAGGAGTAGGAGTTGAGCATCGTCGACCGGTACGGGTAGCGGCGGGCGAACTCGATGGCGAAGTAGGCATCCTCGATCACGGTGTTCGGGAAGTCCCAGCCGATCTCGTCCTCGATGTCGGCGCGGATGATGACGTGCTCGCCGTGCAAGCCGCCCAGCGGGGTTCCGAGCGCGCCGGTGAAGAACGCGAACCGGGTGAGGTCGTCCGCAGGGCGGATGGAGTCCGCCAGCCGGCAGAACCACGAGGGGGTCAGGTAGTGGGGGAAGGCGAGCACACCCTGGGCCAGGTAGAACCGCCTGCCCTCCTCCTCGATGAACTCTGCCAGGGACGCGGCGGTGTCGGGGCCGATGTGGGTGTCGTCGTCGAGGTGGTAGACGAAGGTCGACGCGGTGGACTCGCCGGAGATGCGGCGGATCTCCATCGCGTACTGGTTGGCCCGGGTCTTGAACTGGGCGTGGTGCTCGGTCTCGTAGCTCGCGGGAACGTTCAGGATGCGGACCGGCCGGGCCGGCGGCCCGAGCTCGAGCAGCCACGCCTCCAGGGGCGCATGGTCGCCGCGACCTTCGGTGATCACGTCGACCCGGAAGTCGTCGAAGTTCCGGGGGAGGTTCACCAGCAGCGACAGCAGCACCCGCTGCAGGGCCGCCAGGTTGCCCGGTGCCAGGAGCGTTGGAACGGTCACGATGAGCTGCCGCCGGCTCCTCCCCGGGTATGCGGAGCGCGACATCTTGCGCGAGTCGACGCGCACCCTGCGATGGCGGGCGCGGCTCTGCTCGAGCGGCGGGTCCTCTCCGGGTGCGTGGTAGACGAACCTGCGGCCGAGCCGGAGGTAGGTCGCACCGATCGTGCCCACGACGACGATGGGGACGTTCATCGCCCAGGCCACCGAAAGGAAGTAGTTGAGCCACGAGTGGTGCGGGCGGTTGATCCGGAAGAAGACGACCGTCGTCGCCGCCATCAACGCGGCGAGCACGGGCAGGCGCATCTTGGGCGTCTGGCGGCGCAGGAAGCGGCGCTTCCGCTGGCGGCTGTGGGTGAGGGCCGTTGCCAGCGACGGGGGAAGCCGCAGGCGGCTCACCCCGTCGAGCCCCGTCGACCTCGGGACGGGGGCTACCGGGGGTTCGCCCGCGGGCGCCCGGTGGGCGATCGCAGCGCCCGGTGGTGGAGGATCCGGGTCCGGCTCGTCGGGGCGGCCGGCCGCGCCGTCCCGGGGCGGATGCCAGATGCCGTCGGCGCCGAGCCACCATCCGGCACCGCCGAGCCCGTCGTCCATGGTCCTGACCGGTCTGCAGCCACGCGGCGCACAATTGCCGGGGGAGTGCCAGATGCCGTCGGTGCCGAGCCACCATCCGGGGCCACCGAGCCCGTGGGCCATGGTCCGTTCCGGAGTGCGGGACCGGTGCCGGGCCCCCCCTTTCGACGGCGCCAGGGGATCTGGCGGCCCCACGGCGGGCGGCGGGCTCGGGCTGCGGGCTGCGCCGTCCTTGCTCCGAAGATCGACCGTGACCATCGATTGCCTCGTCCTCTGCACTCGCGGGCGCTGGCTGCCGGCGCCGACGGCGTCGGGAGCAGGAAGTCGACAGGTGACCGATGGAGCCTTCCCCCGCGCGGTTCGCTGGGCGAGCTCGGGAGCGGCTACGGCGTGTGCTCAGGGTCGGGTACCTTGCGGCCTACCCCCGACCCGGGCGACCAACCGACACCTCCCTTCACGCGTGAAACGACCGTACAACGCGCCGGCCGATGCGTGGTTGCGGTTGTCGGAACGTTCGATGGCTGCCTCGTTACGGGCTCGGCGGCATCGACGCGCACGTCGTCGACGTGTCGGGAGAACTGCGGGCGAACTATGGTGCCCGCATGACCCCGAAGGTCGCGCTCGTCACCGGTGCCAGCCGTGGCGTCGGGGCCGCAACTGCGGTTGCGCTGGCCGACGCCGGCTACGCAGTGGCCTGCGCCGCACGCTCGACCCGAGAACACCCGCAGCGGACCCCGGGGACGATCGACGAGGTGGTCGACCGGATCCGCGGCAGCGGGGGGACGGCGATCGGCGTCCCGGTCGACCTGTCGGACCGGGCCGAGGTGGCGGCGATGGTGGAACGGACGGCGGACGAGCTCGGCCGGCTCGACGTGCTGGTCAACAACGCGGCGGTGACGTTCGTCGGCGACCTCGACGTTCCCGAGCGCCGCCACGACCTGATCATGGCCATCGACCTCGACGCGCCCCTGGTGGCCTGCCGGCAGGCGGTTCCGCACCTGCGGGCCTCGGGGGAGGGCCGGATCCTGAACGTGTCGTCGCTCGCCGCCCTGATGCCGTTCCCCGGCAACATGTCGTACGGCATCGCCAAGATCGGCCTGGAACGGCTGACCGTCGACCTCGCACGCCAGCTCGCGCCGCTCGGGATCGCGGCGAACGTCTTCCGCATCGACGTCCCCGTCGCCTCGGAGGGGTTCGTCGCGAACACGCCGAACGCCGACCACGACGGCTGGGAGCCGTCGGAGGTCGCCGCCGAAGGGATCCTCTGGATGCTGCGCCAGCCGATCGGCTATTCGGGCCGTCGGGAGAGCATGGCCCACCTCGCGCACCGCGAGGGGATCATGCCCTCGGTGGTCGCCCGGGGTGAGCCTCTCACGCCGACCGAGCTCTACTCGGGTGTCCTCAACCTGCACGAGAACATCTACGAGCACCAGTAGCGGGAACGCCGGCGGGGGAGGTCCCGCCGGTGCCCCGTGGCGTCACGCGTCCGGGATGCCGCCCATGTGCGGGCCGCCGTCGACCGAGATCGTCTGCCCGGTGATGAACGAAGCGGCACCGCTGACGAAGAAGAGGATCGCGCTGGCCACCTCGTCGGGTCGGCCGAGCCGGCCCAGCGGCGTGCTCGTGGCCATGGTGGACTGGTCGAGGCCGGCAACCTGCCACGCCTCCACCGCCCGCTCCGAGGCGATGGCGCCGACGGCGATGCAGTTCGCACGGATCCCGTAGGGCCCCCACTCGGCGGCGGTCACCCTGGTGAACATCTGCAGCGCCGCCTTCGACGAGGCGTAGTGCGCGCCACCCTTCACCCCGTGCACCCCCGCACCGGAGGAGATGTTG
>JAKAZC010000063.1 GCA_021826655.1 Actinomycetes bacterium
GACTCGATCACGGTCGCCCCGGCCCAGACGCTGACCGACCCCGAGTACCAGGCGATGCGAGACGCCGCCTTCGCCTGCATCCGGCGGGTCGGCGTGGAGACTGGCGGCTCCAACGTCCAGTTCGCGGTCGACCCCCGGACCGGACACCAGACCGTCATCGAGATGAACCCCCGGGTCTCCCGGTCGTCCGCGCTCGCGTCCAAGGCCACCGGGTTCCCGATCGCCAAGATCGCCGCCCGGCTGGCCGTCGGCTACCGCCTCGACGAGATCCCCAACGACATCACCGGGGCCACCCCGGCGAGCTTCGAGCCGGTGATCGACTACGTGGTCACCAAGATCCCGCGCTGGGCGTTCGAGAAGCTGCCCGGTGCCGCCGACGTGCTCGGCACCCGGATGCAGTCGGTGGGGGAGGTGATGGGCATCGGGCGGACCTTCCCCGAGTCGTTGCAGAAGGCGGTGCGCTCGCTCGAGCAGGGCCGGTCCGGCCTCAACGCCGACCCGTCGGAGGCCACCGTGGACGGGACCCCGGTCGAGCGCCTGCTCGAGGAGGTGGCCACGGCCACGCCCGAGCGCCTCTACCAGCTCGAGTCGCTGCTGCGACGCGGGGTGTCCGTCGGGGAGCTCGGCGACGCCACCGGGATCGACCCGTGGTTCCTGTCCGAGCTGGCGTCGATCGCCGACGCGCGCATGGAACTCGACCTCCGGGTGACCCTGGGGGTCACCGTCGACGACCTGGACCGGCGGGAGTGGCGCCGACTCAAGCGGCTGGGCTTCGCCGACGCGCAGCTCGCCCATCTCCTGGGCGGATCGGTCACCGCCGCCGAGGTGCGTGCCGCCCGCACCGCGACCGGCGCGGGCGTCACCTTCAAGACCGTCGACACCTGCGCCGCCGAATTCGAGGCGCACACCCCGTACCACTACTCGACCTACGAGGACGAGGACGAGGTCGGGACCTCCGACCGGCCCCGGGTGATCATCCTCGGCTCCGGGCCCAACCGGATCGGCCAGGGGATCGAGTTCGACTACTGCTGCGTGCACGCCTCGATGGCCCTGCGGGCGGCCGGATTCGAGACCATCATGCTCAACTGCAACCCCGAGACGGTGTCGACCGACTACGACACGTCCGACCGCCTCTACTTCGAGCCGCTGACCGACGAGGACCTGGCCAACGTGATCGAAGCCGAGCAGGCGGCCTCGGTGGACGGCGGCCGCCTGGTCGGGGTCATCGTGAGCCTCGGCGGGCAGACCCCGCTCAAGCTCGCCTCCGGCATCCCCGACGACCTGGTGCTCGGGACGTCGCCCGCGTCGATCGACCTGGCCGAGGACCGCGAGCGGTGGAACGACCTCTGCGGGCGGTTGGGGATCCCCCAACCGCCCGGTGGCACCGCCACGACGCCGGTCGAGGCGGTGGCGGTGGCCGGCCGGGTCGGGTACCCGGTGCTCGTCCGCCCCTCCTACGTACTCGGGGGCCGGGCCATGGAGATCGTCTACGACGACGAGCGACTGGTCGCCGCGGTCGAGGCCATGTCGGGCGTTGGCGGGTCGCTCGGCCGGGAGGGCGGTGTCACCGCCGACCGACCGGTCCTGGTCGACCGGTTCCTGGAGGACGCCGTCGAAGTCGACGTCGACGCCGTCCGCGACGCCACCGGGGAGGTGGTGATCTGCGGGGTGATGGAGCACGTGGAGGAGGCCGGTGTCCATTCGGGCGACTCGGCGTGTGCGCTGCCGCCCCAGACCCTGTCGCCCGGAGTGCTCGCCGAGCTCGAGCGTCACGTCCGGGTCATCTGCGAGGCACTGCAGGTCCGTGGGCTGTGCAACGTGCAGTTCGCGGTCAAGGACGACCGGGCCTACGTGCTCGAGGCCAACCCGCGGGCCAGCCGCACCGTGCCGTTCGTGGCCAAGGCCACCGGTGTGCCAGTCGCCATGGTGGCGGCCCGGGTGATGGTCGGGGCCACGCTGGCCGAATTGCGTACCGAGGGCCTGCTGGTCGAGCCGGTGGGGGGTCACGTCTCGGTCAAGGAGGCGGTCCTCCCCTTCAACCGGTTCCCGGGCGTGGACACCCTCCTCGGTCCCGAAATGCGCTCGACCGGCGAGGTGATGGGGATCGGTGCCACCTTCGGGCTGGCGTTCGCCAAGAGCCAGATCGCCGCGGGCAACCGCCTGCCCACCGGGGGAACCGTGTTCCTCTCCCTGGCCGACCGGGACAAGGCCGGCGGCCTCGGGGTGGCCCGCCAGTTCGTGGCCCTGGGCTTCGAGCTGGCCGCGACGGCCGGCACCGCCGCCCTGCTCGAGTCCGAGGGCATCCCGGTCGCCACCGTCGTGGCCAAGGTCGGGGAGTCCCATCCCGGCCGTGTCGACGCCGCCGAGCTCATCGCCGGGGGCGAGGTCCAGCTGGTCGTTAACACGCCGCGGGGCCGGGGCCCCCGGGCCGACGGGCTCCACATCCGGGCCACCGCGCTCGCCCACCTGGTGCCGTGCCTCACCACCGTGGCCGCGGCCAAGGCCGCCGCCGCGGGGATCGCCGACTGGGTGAGCCATCCCCTGTCGGTGCGGTCGTTGCAGGAGTATCACGGGCGATGAGCCGGTGAGCGACCCGACGGTGGTCGCCGGCCGGGTGGGCCGGGCGGGCCGGGCGTGGCGGGCCGCGACCCGTGGGGACGTCGACCTGTCGGTGCCGGTTGGCTCGCTCACCCTCCCGAACCCGGTGATGACGGCGTCGGGCACGGCCGGGCACGCGGACGAGCTCGAGGCCTACGGCCCACTGGCCGCCCTCGGCGCCGTCGTGGTGAAATCGCTGTCGGTCGACCCGTGGCCGGGTAACCCGGCACCCCGGGTGCACCAGGCCGGGGCGGGCATGCTCAACAGCGTGGGCCTCCAGGGCCCAGGCCTCGCGGCGTGGGTGCGTGACGACCTGCCCCGACTGACACTCGCCGGGGCGCGGACGGTGGTCAGCATCTGGGGTCAGCGGGTGGACGACTATGCCGAAGCGGCCTCCGTCCTCGCCGGCGTGGACGGCCTGACCGCAGTCGAGGTCAACGTGAGCTGCCCCAACCTCGAGGACCGGCGCCACATGTTCGCCCACTCGCCGACGGCGACGGCCGAGGTCCTCTCGGCGGTGTCCGAACGCCTGGTCGACGTGCCACTGTGGGCCAAGCTCAGTCCCACCGTGTCCGACCTCGCCGAGGTCGCGGGGGCCGCGCTCCACCACGGTGCCGAGGCGGTGACCCTGGTCAACACCGCACTGGGCATGGCGATCGACCTCGAACGCCGGGCGCCGGTGCTCGGGTCGGGCCCGGCCGGTGGAGGCCTGTCTGGGCCGTCCATCCATCCCATCGCGGTCCGGGCCGTCTTCGACGTGCGCGCCGCCCACCCCGACGCCGCCATCATCGGGGTCGGCGGGGTGATGTGCGGACGCGACGCCGTAGAACTGCTGCTCGCCGGTGCGGACGCGGTGCAGGTCGGGACGGCGACGTTCCGGGACCCGAGGGCGGCGTGGCGGGTGCTCGACGAGGTCGGGGCGTGGTGCGCCGCACACCGGGTCCGGGACGTGCGCGCACTACGCGGCCAGGCCCACCGGTGACACCGGGAGCGTGGCCCGCCCGCCGACGACCGGACCCGACACCTTCCGACCGTCGACGACCCCCGGGCGTGACGGGGTGGAGCACATGACCGAGGGATTCGCCGACCGTGTCGCCCGGGCGGTGGCCGACACCGGGCCGCTCTGCGCGGGCATCGACCCGTCGTCCGACCTGCTCGCCCACTGGGGGCTGGCCGACACACCCGAAGGCCTCCGGACGTTCGGGCTGCGCTGCGTGGAGGCCTTCGCCGGCGTGGTGCCCGTGGTGAAGCCGCAGGTGGCGTTCTTCGAACGGATGGGAGCGGCCGGACTGGCCGTGCTCGAGGAGGTCCTGGCCGCCTGCCGCGACGTCGGACTGCTCAGCATCGCCGACGCCAAGCGGGGCGACATCGGCTCGACAATGGAGGCGTACGCGGCCGCATGGCTGGACCCGGCCAGTCCGCTGGTCGCCGACGCCATGACCGTCCTCGCCTACCTCGGGATGGGGGCGTTGCGGACGGCGTTCGACCGGGCGGCCGCCGGCGGCCGGGGGGTGATCGTGGTCGTCCGGAGCTCCAACCCCGAGGGCCGCGCTCTCCAGTCGGCACGTACCGTGGGGCCGGGGGGCGATCCGTCCGGCGTGGCGGTCGAGGACATGCTGCTCGAGGAGATCGCCGCGTTGAACCACGGTGGCCTGCCCGTGCCGGGGACGGTCGGTGCGGTGGTCGGGGCGACCCGGACCCCGTCCCGATTCGACCTGTCCGGCCTGGGTGGCGTCATCCTCGCCCCCGGCGTCGGGTTCCAGGGGGCCACCGCCGGGGACGCCGGCCGACTGTTCGCCGGATGCGAGCGCGGCACCGTACTTCCCAACGTGTCGCGCTCGCTCCTCGTGGCCGGACCGGACGTCGTCACCCTGCGTGGGGCGGCCGTCGAGCAGTGCACCGCCCTGGGGTCCGCCCTCCGCTGACGCCTCGGCTCCATCCTCCCGCCTCCCACGCCCCGCACGTCGGGGGTGGCCCGTGGGCGGTGTGCGGTAGAACATCTGCCATGCATCAGAGGCCGGCGGACCGGGAGGACGTCGGCCGTCCGGACGGGCGCGGGTGACTGCCGTCGACGGGGTCGGTCGGGGTGGGGTCGCCGACGGGTCGACCTCCACCGGTCGGGCGCGTCGCTGGTGGACAGCGCTCGACCGACGCGGGATGCGGTGGTTCTGGGTGGCGTGCACGGTGGTGCTCGCGTTCCAGTTCGCGGCGCTGGTCGGCTACAGCACCTTCCTGTTCCACCGGTTCGACCTGACCGACGACTTCGCCACCTACTCGCAGGCCTGGTGGCTCATCGGCCACGGGCACCTGAACCCGGTGGACACCGTCCAGGTGCCGAACTACCCGTTCGTACGGAGCCATGCCGAGCTCGCCATGTGGCCGTTGGCGCTCGTCGGCCGGCTGTGGCCGAACCCGGTCCAGCTCCTGTGGATGCAGGACGCCGCGCTGGTGGCCACCGAGTGGCTCGCGATGACCTGGGTGGCCGCCCGGTGCGCCGACCGGCTCGGTCGCCGGCGGACCGTGGTGGCGGGTGTGGCCCTGGTGTTCCTGGTCGTGAACCCGTGGTGGTACCTCACGGCTTCGTTCGACGTCCACTTCGAGACCCTGGGCCTCCCCTTCGTGGTGGGGACCGCGTACGCCCTGTGGTGCGGCCGACCGCGCACGGCGCTCGTCCTCGCGCTGGTGGCCCTGCTGTTCGGTGACGTCGTGGCCGTGTCGGTGCTCGCCGTTGGGGTCGCCGGACTCCTGTCCCGGCGGGTGCGCCGCGGGACGGGATGGCGGTGGCCCGCACTGGTGGCGGCGGCTGCCGCCCTGTTCCTGGTGGTGATCGCCGTGGCCGGAGCGGACCGCGGCAGCGGTGTCGTGGTCAACTACGGCTACCTGGTCGGTGCCGGGCCCACGGCGTCCAGCACACAGATCGTGGTGCGGCTCCTCCTCCACCCGTGGCACGCCCTGCGGGTCCTCGTCGGGAGGTGGCCGGCGATGCTGCGGGTCCTCGCCTCGGCGGGGCTCGTCGGCGTCGTCACGCCGTGGGGCCTCGTCCTGTCACTGGGCATCCTGGCCCCGGCCGCGCTCAACGCGAACCCGGCCTTCCTGACGCCGGCCATCGCGTTCCAGTCGCTCGGCGTGATCCCGTTCGTCTTCGTCGGCACCGTCCTGGTCCTGGTGCGGATCGGGACGGGGCCACACGACCGCCGGCCCACCCGTCCGGAGGCCACGGCGTCGGGACGTCGGGGCCGGTCGGTGGCGGTCGTCCTCGCCGCGGTCCTCGGTGCCGTCTCCCTGGTGTCGAGCGCCGGGCTCTACGGCACCGTCGCCACCGGATGGTGGCGGGTGGACGCACCGGCTGCATCCGTCCTGCGCGACGTGCTGCCCGTCATCCCCGGGAGCGCACAGGTCATCGCCTCCCAGGGCGTCATCGGACGGTTCGCCGGTCGGGTGGACGTGTACCCGTTCGTGGCGTCACCGCAGTCCTTCCCCGTCCGGAGTCACCGCGTGGTGTTCGTGATCGCCCCGGACCAGGGGATCGAGTCGGTTCCACCGGCCGCCGCCGAGGCGTCCGTGGCCTCCCTCGAACGTCTGCCGGGGACCACCGTGCTCGCGCGCCTGCACGGGGTGACCGTGGTGGAGTGGCGTCCGCCCCCCGGCACGACGGCGATCGTCCTCCCCGGCCCCGTCGTCGGGTGACCGGACCGCGCCGGCTACCGGTCGGCGGTGGGCAGGTCGGCGGCGAAGGCGCGGTAGGGCGCAGGGGGCAGGTACTCGGCCGGGATGGCGTCCGGACCGTCGTACCAGTCGACGTCGAACACGTTGGAGACGCCGGAGGTCTCCACCGTGCCGCTCAGGCCGGCCTCGTGGGCGGCCAGGAACGCCTGGCGTCCGTCGATGGCACCGCTCACCAGCCCGTCCCACACGGTCCGTTCGACGCGGGCGACGAGGCTGTAAGTGCAGCCGTCGGCGGTGCCGCCCACGAGGCGACCGAGCATGCAGTGGTGCGGGCCGTCGTCGATGGCGTAGACGCGGCCGGCACCTTCGCCGGCGTGGGAACGGATGCGGGCCGGGTGGCCGAAGAGGTGGATACCTCCGTGGGCGCGTTCCTTCATCGCCCACAGGGGGCTGGCCGGCACGGTGCCCTCGGGTTCGTCCTCACTCAGCGGCGTCGGGTCCTCGGGGGCGGTCACCGGGAAGGTGTCGGCCGCCGTACCCGGCTCGAAGTGGAGCTGGCCGTCGGTCCGCGACTGGAAGTGACTGTCCTCGTCCGGCCCGGTCTCGCTCATCGCTCGCTCCTCTCGTCCGGGGCACGGCCCCGCGTCTCGGGACTCATCGTGCCACGGTCCGAGGTCCGGGCCTCCCCAGGGACGCCACCGTCCTCGGCCGGGGGCTCGGGGAGCGGCCTCAGGTGCCGGCGGCGGTCGGGAACCAGCCCGTCACCGCCGAGCGCACGGCCCGCACCGAACGGAGGCGGGCCTCCCGTGCGTCGTCGTGTCCGACCGGCACGAAGGACACCAGGTCGCCCGGGGCCAGCTGACCGAGCACGGGCAGGTCGGCGCTGATCACGCAGGCGACGACCGGGTAGCCGCCCACGGTGGCGTGGTCGGGCAGCAGGACGATCGGCCGGCCGTCGGGTGGCAGTTGGACCGCTCCGGTCACCATCGGGATCGACGCCACCGGAACGCCCCCGCCGGACGCCGGGCCGTCTACGTGGTCGAGGCGGATCCCGACCCGGTCGACCTCGGCGCCGACCCGCCATCGACCCGCGGCCACCCTGTCGAGGCCGGCCCGGCCGGTGCCGACGGCGTGGGGGCCGGGGAGCACCCGGAGAACCGCGGGGGCGGTCCTGGGCGACGGTCCCGGGAGGGGACGGAGGTCCAGGTGCCCCCGCACCCGTCCGGGGGTGCCGCGGGCCAGCCGGTCACCCGCCGCCGCCGGCCCGGGTCCGAGCCCCGACAGGACGTCGTGGGACCGGGACCCGAGGAGTACCGGTGTGGCCAGTCCACCGGAGACGCCGACGTACGCGCGCAGCCCCCCGGTGACGCGGCCGACGGACACGACCTGGCCGTCGGACACCGGCACGACGGCGCCGTCGGCCACCTGGTGGCCGTCGACCCGGACCTCGACGCATCCGGGGCCGGGACCGACGACGGCCAGGTGCCCGGCGCCGACGACCCGGAGTACGGGTCCGGAGCCGGTGACCTCGAGGGCGGCCGCGCCCGGCTCGTTTCCGAGCAGCCGGTTGACGAGCGCCAGTGCACGAGGATCGGCCGCCCCGGCACGGGGAACGCCCAGTCCGGCCACGGCGGGACGGCCGGCGTCCTGGACCAGGTCCAAGAAGCCGGGGGTGACGACGTCGAGCGCAAGTCCGGACCCGGACGACGGGGGACGGTCGGACGGAGCGCCGGGTCGGTGACCCGGGTCCGTCAAGGCGTCGACCGGGCCGTCCGCGATCTCGAACCGGACCCGGTCGCCCGGGGCCAACCGCGCGTACGGCGGTGTCCGGGGGTCGAAGAGGGGTACGTCCGTGTGCCCGAGCAGATTCCAACCGCCCGGCGTGGCCTGCGGATACACGGCGGCGAAGCCGCCGGCCACGGCTACCGAGCCGGCCGGGACGGCGGTGCGGGGTGTGTCCCGGCGGGGGAGTCCCGCCAGGGCCTCCGGCAGTCCGGTCAGGTAGGGAAATCCGGGGGTGAACCCGAGGAAGGCCACCTCGAGATCGGTCCCCGACAGCAGGCCCACCACGTCGTCGGGCGGACAGCCGAGCGTCTCGGCCACCGTGTCGAGGTCGGCGCCGTCGAATGTCACCGGCAGGACATGGGTGGCCGGATCGACGCCGGTCCCACCGTCGGTTCCGGTCCCGGCGGCGACCCGCAACAGCCATGCCGCCGCGGCGTCGAGGTCGCCCGGGCCCGGATCGGAGCCGAGTGCCGCGAGCACGGAGGCGAACCCGACGGTGACCTCGGCCACTCGGACCGGGGGCGGGTCGGGGGCGTCACGCCGGGCCCGCGCCGAAACCGCCGCCGCCAGGGCGTGGGCCGAGGCCGTGTCGCCGGTGGTGACGAGCACGGCCCGGTCGCCGAACGGGACGGCCCGCGCCGTACCGCCGGGGCTCATCGACGACCAATGTCGACGAAGCTGCGGACCGACACGCCGGCGCCGACCAGGGCCGCCCGCACGGCCCGCGCGCGGTCGGCGGCACCGTGGCGGTCGCCGTGGATGCAGATCGTCTCGACCTCGAGGGGGACCCACGCCCCGCCGACCGAATCCACGCCACGCTCGACGGCGAGGGACCGGGCGCGCGCTGCCGCGGTCCCGTGGTCGTCGACCAGGGCGCCGGCCCGACCCCGGGGGACCAGCAGGCCGTCGGCGTCGTAGCCGCGGTCGCAGAAGCCCTCGGGCACTACCCGGATCCCGGCTACCGAGGCCGGACCGGCGACCGCACTGGACGGCGGGGCCACCAGGACGCGGCATCGGCCCTCGAGTGCACCGACGACTGCCCGGGCGACGTCCACATCGGCGGCCATCCGGTGGTAGAGGGCGCCGTGAGGCTTCGCGTAGGCGACGGAGCCACCCACCGCGGCGGCTTCGCCCTCGAGGACCTCCAACTGCTCGACGACGTCGGCAGCCAGCCGGTCCGGCGCCACGTCGAGGGCCCTCCGCCCGAATCCTTCGCGGTCCCGGTAGGCGACGTGCGCGCCGAGTACGACACCCCGGGTGACGCATGCCTCGGCGGCGGCGCGCATCACGGACCTCCCACCGGCGTGGAACCCGCAGGCGAGGCTGGCGCTGGTCACGTGGTCGAGCAGCGCGACGTCCTCGTCGGTCAGCGCGTCGTGCTCGGCCAGGTCCGCGTTGAGGTCGATCGTCGGCACCGCTCCAGTATCCGCCAGGCCCGAGCGCGATGTGCCCTCTTACTGCCGTGCGCCTCGGCCGGGTCGGCGTAGATGGAGGGTCGCCGCCGGCGTCGCGGGCCCCGGCGTCACGGCCCGAACGCGCTCCTCGCGCTTCACAGGTGACCGGCCGCCGCGGAGGCGCTATCGTTCCCGCCATGCCGCAACCGCCTGCACTCACACCCGAACAGCGCCAGGCCGCACTGGCCAAGGCCGCCAGAGTCCGCCGCGAGCGGGCCGAGGTCAAGGGGAAGTTGAAGCTCGGCTCGATCGACCTGTCGGAGCTGCTCGCCATGGCCGACGGGAACGAGACCGTCGGGAAGATGAAGGTGCTGTCGGTGCTGGAGTCCCTCCCGGGACTCGGCAAGGTGAAGGCCCGGCGCATGATGGAGACGGTGGGAATCTCGGAGAGCCGTCGCCTACAGGGGTTGGGTTCCAACCAGCGCGAGGCCCTCCTGCGCGAGACCGCGCGCTGACCGGAGCGGCACCGGGCCCCGACGGGTCCGCCGGGGATTCCCGCATCGTGGTCCTGTTCGGACCCGGGGGGGCCGGAAAGGGCACCGTCGCCGCCCGGCTGGTGGCGGACGACCCCCGCCTGATGCTCAGCCGGTCCTGGACGACCCGCCCCCGACGCCCGGGTGAGGCCGAGGACGCCTACGTCTTCGTGGGCCGCGCCGACTTCGAGGCCCGGGTCGCCGCCGACGGCTTCTTCGAGTGGGCCGAGTACCTGGGCAACCTCTACGGGACCCCGGTGGCGGACCCCGTCCCCGGCCGGGACGTCCTCCTCGAGATCGACCTGGAAGGCGCCCGCCAGGTGCGGCGGATCCGACCGGACGCCACGCTGGTCCTCCTCCTGCCCCCGTCGCCCGAGGTCCAGGTCGAGCGGCTCCGGGGCCGGGGGGACGACGAGGGGCACATCGCCCGGCGCCTCGCCGAGGGCGCCGAGGAAGAGCGCCTGGGCCGGGAGCTGGCCGATGCCGTGGTGGTCAACGACACCGTCGCACAGGCGACGTCCGATGTGGCCTCTATACTGGAGGATCGTCGCTCGGGATCCTGTGGTTTCCCTGGTGGCGTCCCACGCCCGGCACCGCTGCCGACCTCCGCCCCCGACATGCCCGAAGGAACGTGATGGCCCAGAACCCGATCACCTTGATGGACCCGCCGATCGAGGACCTCCTCGACAAGGTGGACTCGAAGTTCACCCTGGTGGCACTGGC
>JAKAZC010000064.1 GCA_021826655.1 Actinomycetes bacterium
CCGAGTTCGCACGCATCGCGTCCGCCCTGGTCGACGACCCGCCGGTCGGGGTGGGGATGGACGGGTGCAGCGCCCGGATGCTCGAACGGGTCGAAGCGGCCGTGGCCGCGGGAGGAACCGTCTGACCCCGGACCACACGCCCCTTTCAGACCGAGCCGGCCTTCGGGCCCCAGGCCTCGCGGGCTGCCGCTGCCAGTTCGGGCGAGACCGGGTCCGACGACGCCACGCGGTCCTCCAGCGCCTGCTCGTAGCCGTCGTCACCGGGGCGGAGCACCAGGAGCCGGCCGTCCTCGATCAGTACGATGGGCAGGATCGTCGGGATGTCGACCATCTCGCGGGCCCAGGTCATCACCTCCTCGGTCGAGGAGTGGACGCCGAGCTTCTCCAGGTTGTCGATGGTCGGCGGGAGCAGTTCGATCTCGCCGGCCTCGAACCGGGCCAGGGCGTCGCTCGGCCGGACCCAGATGGTGGCGATGGTCTCGCCCTCGTCGTGGTGGGCCACCTGTCCCGCCGGGGCGGCAGTCACGAAGAACCGCGTGTCGTACCGCTTTGGGGCCAGCTCGGGAGTGATCCAGTGGCTCACGTAGTGGACCGTGTCCGCTGCCAGGACCAGGCCCTCGGCACGGCAGACGGCGAGCAGGCCCGTGCGTCCCTCGTTGATCTCCCGGCGGTGCGCCTCGAATCGGGCCCGGACGACGGGGTCGGACGTGTCGAGCACCGCCGTGCCCTCGGCCGGGTCCCGGGCCTGGGCCAGGAGGACCCCGGCCTCCTCGAAGCACTCACGCAACGCCGCCACCCAGAAGGCCAGTCCACCGGAGTCGACGCCGAGCAGCGCGCTCGCGGTGGCGTCATCCAGCCCCCGGCACAGCTCGTCTGCGACGAGGCCCCGGTCCTCGGGGTCGAGCGACCCCCCCGGGAACACGTAGGCGCCGGCCACGAACTCGCTGGCCAGGTTGCGCTTCAGCATGCACACCTCGACGGCCGGCCGGCCCGGACCGTCGACCGCGTCCCGGACCAGCATCACCGTGGCCGCGTCACGCAGGGAGACGGTCATCTGGTCAGGCTACCCCCGCACCCGCCCCGGGGCGTCCGTCCACCAGCGCGCTGATGGCCAGCTCGCCGAAGACCGCGGGCTCCGCGATCAACCAGGCATGGGCACCCTCCACCACCACGCCCTCCACGCCTGCGGCCCGTCGCAGGTCGTCGAAGGCCGAGCGCGGCACGAGACCGTCGCGGTCCGACCAGACCACGGAGACCGGAATCCCACCGCCGGCGATGGCCCGCACCTCGGCCACCAGATCGGCGCGCCGGATGACCTCGCCCGTGCGGTACATCCCGAGTGGGTTGCGCAGGAGGTTGGGCACGAAGTCCTCGAGCAGGGTGGGGAGCACACGCAGTGATCTCGGCGACTGCAGCAGATCGCCGCCGAAGTGCCGGCCCCAGTCCCAGAACGGGCGCTGGACCATGGTCCGCACCTCGTTCGGCAGCAGTGCCCAGGTGGGACTCCCGATGGCATTGGCCAGCAGGAGCGAGGCCACCCGACGGGGTTGGTGGTGCACGAATGCCGTCGACACCCCTCCACCGAAGGAGTGACCGGCGACGAGCGCGAGTTCCTCGACGCCGACCGCGTCGAGGAACCTACCGACCCAGGCACCGTACCCGGCGAAGGTGCGCGCCTCGACCGGGAGTTCGGGAGTGCCCCCGAACCCGGGGAGCGCCGGGGCGACCACGCGGCAGCCGGCGGCAGCCATGGCCTCTATCGGGCGGGCGTAGGCGTTGGGCCGCAGTCCCCAACCGTGGAGGAACAGCGCGGACGGCCCCGAGCCGACCACGCCGTAGCGGACCCGTTGCCCGTCCACGTCGGCGGCGGCCCACGTGGTCCGGGCGGCCGTCCGGACCGGATCGGCACGGGCGGAGGCTTCAGCCGACATGGCCCCACTCTAGGCAGCGGACCGTGTGCCGATCGGTCGATCGCGGCCCAGCGGCCGCCGCGATCCCCTCGGTGGTGGCTGACCAGTTACGCTCCTTGCCACGTTCGCACGAAGCGAGGACCGCGGAACCATGGCCGACAATGCACAGACCCCCGGCACGGGCGGCAACAAGCCGAAGCCGACCGGGTCCGGGAACACCCAGAGCGCAAAGGACAGGAGTCGGGCCGCCAGTAGGCCGGTCTCGGCCAAGGCCCCGGGCAAGGGCGGTTCCACTGGCAAGGGCGGTTCCACTGGCAAGGGCGGTTCCACTGGCAAGGGCGGTTCCACTGGCGGAGGAGGCAACAGGCCACGGCCGGGCGGGCGGGCGACGATGTCCTCTGGTCCTGGTCCGTCCAAACAGGGGAAGTGGATCGCCTGGGGCGCCGTCGGACTCGTCGTGGTGATCGTGGCCGTCCTCGTCGTCGTGTTCGTCACCAAGGGGAGCTCGACCAACACCGCCTACATCGCCACGGCCCCGGCACCGGCCCAGGTGGTCCAGGACGTGAGCACCGTCCCGCTCTCCACCTGGAACAAGGTCGGCGTCACCTCGTCGGTCCAGGTCGCCAAACCGACCGTCCTCAGCGGCAACCCGGCGATGACCATCGACGGCAAGTCGCCGGCGATGCTGTACTACGGTGCCGAGTACTGCCCCTACTGCGCCGCCGAGCGGTGGGCCATGGCGACGGCGCTCGCCCGATTCGGGACGTGGAGCAACCTCCAGACGACGGCTTCCTCCCTGTCCGACGTCGATGCCGGCACCCACACACTGAGCTTCCACGGCGCCACGCTCACCAGCCCGTTCATCACCTTCCGGGGGATCGAGCAGTACACCAACATCCCGGTGGCGGGCAGTTCCGGTCAGTACACCACCCTCCAGAACCCGACCAAGGCGGAGGCGGCGATCCTGGCCCAGTACAGTTCGTCCAAGTACCTCCCCAATACCAGCAGCGGCGGCGGCATCTCGTTCCCGTTCGTGGACATCAACAACGCGATGCTGTTCTCGGGTGCCAGTTACGATCCGCAGATCCTGGCGGGGCTGTCCTGGTCGGCGATCTCCGGTGGGCTGTCGGACCCGACCAACCCGGTGACCCAGGCCATCCTGACGACGGGCAATTACATGAGCGCCGGGATCTGCCAGGCCACCAAGGGTCAGCCGGGAAGCGTCTGCCAGAGCTCGGGGGTCCAGGCCGCGGCCAAGGCCCTCGGGATCACCATCGGCTGAGTCGGGAACCCACGCCCCCATGCCCGCTCTCCGGTGGCAGCCGATCGCCACCCTCCTGCTCAGCATCTACGGGCTCAGCGCGTCGATCTACCTGACGATCACCCATTTCCAGCCCAAGGCGCTGGCATGCGTGACGAACAGCACGTTCAACTGCGAGAAGGTGACCCAGAGCCCCCAGTCGGAGATCTTCGGCATCCCGGTGGCCATGCTCGGCCTGGTCTTCTTCGTGCCGATGCTCCTGCTCTGCCTGCCCGCTGCATGGCGCTCGGCCGACCGCCGGATCCACCTGGCCCGCCTGGCCCTGTCGGTCACCGGTGTCGGGATGATCCTCTACCTGATCGTCGCCGAGCTCTTCATCATCAAATCGATCTGCCCGTGGTGCTCCAGCGTCCACGTGGCGACGTTCCTCCTCTTCGTCGTCATCGCCACCGCGTCCCCGGTCGTGCTCGCCCCCGGGTACGGCTCCGACGAGGCCGGCGCCGTGGACCTGACCGCCACGGACGGCCGCACTGCCTGAGTCCGTCGGGACCGGTGGGCGGATGAACGACAGCGGACGGAGTCGCTCGGCGGTACTGGCCTGGAGCGCTGTGCTCGTCCTCCTGATCGGCGTCGTCGCGTTGGTGACGTATGCGCTCACCCACGTCTCCACGCCGGCGACGGTCACCCAGACGGCCCGCACCTCCCCCGCGGTCCTCGCCACCCTGGCCACCGTGCCGATGACGACCTTCGACGAGGTCGGGGTGACGGTTCCCGGTGTCGACCTCACTCCACCCGAGGTGGTCACCGGACAGGCACCCCTGGTGTCCGGTGGCCTGCCCGAGGTCCTCGCCATCGGGGCGGAGTACTGCCCGTTCTGCGCAGCCGAGCGCTGGCCACTCGTCGTTGCCCTTGCCCGGTTCGGCCACTTCACCGTGCTCCACGACGCCACGTCGGCGGCCCAATCCGTCTTTCCGGGAACGCCGACGTTCAGCTTCGCCCACGTGGGCTACTCGAGCAGATTCGTCGCCTTCACCGGTGTCGAGCTGTTCTCCGGCCAGACCGGAGCGGACGGCACCTTCATCCGGATCACCCGACTGACCCCGGACCAGTCCGCACTGGTCGCCCGTTTCGGGGCCGCAGGGGAAGCGGGTGGCATCACGGAACCGTTCGTCGACGTCGCCGGGCGGATGGTCGCGACGACCGCCGCGTTCAGTCCCGCCCTCCTGGCCGGTCAGTCCCAGGCTCAGATCGCCGATGAGGCGTCCCAGCCACCGGCGGCGGCCACAACGGGATCAACGACGGCTCCGCCGACCGGACAGGCGATCATCGCCGCGGCCAACCAGCTGACGGCGGGCATCTGCGTCGCCACCGGGCAACGGCCGGCATCGGTGTGCCAGTCGAGGGGAGTTCGGTCCGCCGCCGAGTCCCTGGGTCTGGTCGCCCCGGCTCCAGCGGCCTGACCCGCAGACCCGGGAACCACCCCGTGGTCAGCCGACCCGGCGCTCCGCGTGCTGCCTGCGCTCCATCTCGTTCAGACCGCCCCAGATCCCGTGCGGCTCCCGGATGCGCACCGCGTACTCGAGGCACTCGACGCGCACCGAGCAGGTCGCACAGATCGCCTTGGCCCGCTCCTCGCGCTGCAGCTTCTCCTCCTTGCGCTCGGCGTGGGCCGGGGGGAAGAAGATCTCCGCCTGGGGCCCACGGCACGCTGCCTTCAGCTGCCATGAATCCTTCAACTGCTCCACTCCCCGACTCCCCCTTCGGTGTGACCTGTCGTCTGGGAACGTACTCGCCGACCCCTGAGGAAACAAGAGGTGGATCCGGGATTCCGGCCAAAATCGGCCGCATTCGCGCCGAGCGTGGCATTCCGGAGCCGACGGTGCACCGGGCCGGGGTGGTGGACCGGGGTGGTGGAGCGGGGGCCGGACACTACGCTCGGTTCGTCATGGACGTCCGCGCCTTCTGCAGCCAGAGCCGGGTCGTGATCGTGGCCGGCAAGGGCGGGGTCGGTAAGACCACCATGGTCGCGGCGCTGGCCCATCTGGCCGCCGGCGCCGGGCTCTCGGTCCTGGTCGTCGAGCTCGAGGGGCGCTCCGGGGTGGCCAACGCGTTCGGGGGCAGCGGGGGGCTCGACTACGCGGGCGAGGTGCTCCACGCCGCCGGCGCGACCGACCTCGGGGACGGTCACATAGACGAGTCGGTGGTGGTCGAGCCGGGCACCGTGCACGCACGCACCATCACCCCCGACGACGCCCTACTCGAGTACCTCGACGACCACGGAATGCGGCGCTTCTCCAAACGCCTCCTGTCATCGGGGATCATCGACATCGTGGCCGGGGCCATCCCCGGCATCCGGGACATCCTGGTGCTCGGGAAGATCAAGCAGATCGAGCAGCAGCGGGTGGCCGACCTGGTGCTGGTGGACGCGCCGGCCACTGGACACACGATGACCTTCCTGTCGTCGGCCGGAGGACTGCTCGACGCCGCCCGGGGCGGTCCCATCCGGGCGCAGGCGGCCGACGTGGTGGCCCTGCTGTCGGACCCAGGACGCTGTCAGGTCGCGCTGGTCACGCTGCCGGAGGAGATGCCCGTCAACGAAGTGGTCGAAGCGGCCTATCAGCTGGAGGACCGGGTGGGCATCGCCCTCGGACCGGTCATCGTGAACGCGGCCTACCTTCCCGAGCACGGCCTGGCGACTTCGGCCGGCGACACCCTCGCCGCCGCCGGCGTGCAACTCGACCTTGCCTCGGTCGAGGCCCTCGAGGCGGCCCGTCGATTCCGCCAGCGGCGCCACCAGCTCCAGGAGGAGCAGATCCGCCGCCTCGGCGAGGAGTTGCCCCTGCCGCAGCTGCGGGTGCCCTATCTGTTCACCGACGTCGTCGGTCCCCTGGAGCTCGACGTCCTCAGCGCGGCGCTGGGCGCCGGCATCGAGGCGTTGCACGACCCGACCGCGGTCACTTCGTGACGGGCGCACGGGATGACGGGACCACGGCGGCCACGGCGGCCACGGCGGCCACGGCGGCCACGATCACCGATGTCGTCCGCGACCGGTCGATCGTGATCTGCTGCGGCTCGGGCGGAGTGGGGAAGACCACGACCTCGGCCGCCATCGCCCTGCAGGCGGCGCGGCTGGGGCGCATCGCCTGTGTCGTCACCATCGACCCGGCCCGTCGTCTCGCGAACTCGCTCGGAGTGGATGCCCTCACCAACAGTCCGACCCGGATCGACGGGGACTGGCCGGGCGAGCTGCACGCCCTCATGCTCGATCCGAAAGGGACGTTCGACGACCTGATCGCCCGGTACTCCGACTCGGAGGCGCAGGCGGATGACATCCGGGTAAACCGCATCTACCGCAACCTGACAGGGACACTGTCGGGCACCCAGGAGTACATGGCGATGGAGAAACTCCACGAGCTGGTCGAGGAGGGTGGCTTCGACGTCGTGGTGGTGGACACCCCGCCGTCGCGCAACGCGCTGGACTTCCTGGACGCGCCCCGACGTCTCACCCACTTTCTGGAGAATCGCATCTTCCAGGCACTCATGGCTCCCACCCGGGTCGGGCTCCGCTTCATGGGAATCGCCGCCAACGCCCTCCTGCGCACCATCTCCAAGGTGGCGGGGGCCGACATCGTGCACGACGCGGTTGCCTTCTTCCAGGCATTCGAGGGCATGGAGGAGGGGTTCCGGGAGCGGGCAGCGCGGGTGCGGGAACTCCTCACCCAGCCGGGCACTGCCTTCGTCCTCGTCGCCTCCCCCCGGCCGGACTCGGTGGACGAGGCCGTCCACTTCGCCGGCAAGCTGGCCGAATCCCGGATGTCCGCCACCGCGCTGATCGTCAACCGGGTGCAGCCCCGGTTCGCGTCCGACGAGCAGTTGGCCGGTCTCGCCCGGTACGGCTCCCCCGCCGCGCGCCGCGACGGTGGGGCGGTCGGCGACCTGGCCGACCTCGTCGACAACCTGACCGGGTACACCCTGGCCTCGGACCGCGAAGAGGCGACGTACGCCGGCCTGGTCGCGGAGGTCGACCCGGCACCGGTCTACCGGATCCCCCTGCTCAATTCGGACGTCCATGATCTGGACGGGCTCACCACCGTCGCCGACCTCCTGTTCGACCAGGACGGCCCCTGACGCCGCCCGCGGTCACGTGTGGGCCTGTACCGGGCCCCCACACACAGGACCCCGCCGCATGGGCACCGCGTCGCGGGGCGCTAACCTCTGAGGCGTGCCGACCATCCTCGTGGCCAGTGACGCACCTACCGTGCGCGCCGAGATCGCCGCCACGGCGGGGAAGCCCGGCACCATGGTCGTGGAGGCCCGCTCGGGTCCCGAGGTGATGGCCCTGGTGGCGGAGTCGATGCCCGACCTGGTGATCGTCGACATGCAGATGGGCAACATGGGCGGCATGGCCACGACCCTGGAGCTCCGCCTCGAGGCGTCGTACGACAAGCTCGCCCACGTGCCGGTGCTGATGCTGCTCGACCGGCGCCCGGACGTCTTCCTCGCCCGCCGGTCCGGTGCCGAGGGTTGGCTGGTGAAGCCGCTCGACCCGATCCGCCTGCGCCGGGCGGTAGGCGCCCTCCTCGACGGCGGTACCTACTACGACGAGTCCTACGCCCCGTTGTCCGTCGTCGCTGCACCCCTCGCCCCGGGCAGCTGACAGCCCCACCGCCTACAGACCGGGTCACCGCGTTGTCCGTGTTCCGTCGCCACGAAGACCAGAACGAGGGATCACCGGGTCGCCGGGGCCGTCGTCGCGATCCGGCACAGGACCCGGCAGGCCCGGAGGCCGTCGGGCTGCCCGTCGACCAGGGTGCCGATGCGCAGGAGCAGTTCATCATCGACGCGTTGCACGACCTGCGGGACACCGTCGTCCGCGAGGTGATGACCCCACGCGTCGACGTCGTCGCCCTGGCCATCCCGCTCACCGTGGAGAGCGTGTCCCGGGCGGTACGGTCGTCGGGCCACAGCTGCTTTCCGGTGTGCGGCGAGGACCTCGACGACCTGATCGGCGTCCTGTTCGTGAACGACCTGTTCCGGGCCGGATGGAGGGTCGCCGGCAACGAGGAGGGCGGGAGCGCCCCCGACCCGATCGACATCTCGCGGCGACTGCGCCAGCCGTTCCTGGTGCCCGAGTCCCGTCTGGTCCTCGACGTGCTGGCCGAGATGCGCCGCCAGCGACGCGCATTCGCGGTCGTCGTCGACGAGCACGGGGGCGTCGAGGGCGTCCTCACGGTCAAGGACCTGCTGGGTGCGCTGGTAGGCGATCTGCCCGACGAGTTCGACCCTGACGAGGAGCCCGACGTGGTCCGGGTCGACGGGAGGCGGTGGCTGGTCGACGGTCGGACCAGCATCGACGATCTCGCCGACCAGCTCGGCATCGACCTACCCGAGGGCGAGTACGTCACCCTCGGCGGCTACCTGTTCGACGCCTTCGGGCACATACCGCACGAGGGCGAGATCCACGACCTCGGGGACTGGCAACTCCGGGTCTCGGAGATGGACAAGCGGCGGATCGCCAAGGTGGTAGTGAAGCGGATCGACGACGGTCACTCCGGTCCGGAAGGGAGTGGCCCCGACGGTCGGGGGACCGACCGCACCGCCGTCGGGTAGAGTTTCCAGGTTCACCGGGAACGGCTCCGGCCGGTTTCGCTGTACGGGCTGTGGCGCAGTTTGGTAGCGCGCTGCGTTCGGGACGCAGAGGTCCTCGGTTCAAATCCGGGCAGCCCGACTCGAAGAGATGTGCAGGTCAGCGGGGGTTCCGGCCCCCGCTGGCTCGCGTCCCGGGGGCCCTTCAAGCGACGGAATTCGGCCGTGTTGGCGCGTATGTGGCGCGAACGGATCAGGGACCGTCTCCGGGAAGAACTCCTGTTCGAGGCGGTAGGCCGCCGCATGGTCCGCCTCGGCCGGTGCGGCGGCGTACACGGCGAGGGTCATCCTGGGGTCGCTGTGCCCGAGCCGGCCCTGCGCGGTCTTGATGTCGATCCCGGCGACGACCATGGTGGTGGTCGCCAGGCGGCGCAGGTCGTGGAATCCCGCCCCGTCGCACGACGCCGCAGCGGTGGCCGGCAGCCACTCCCGTCGGCGCCAGTTGTCGTAGCGGATCGGACGCCCCTCGGTGTTCGTGAACACGAGGGCCTCCGTATTGCCCGGCTCACCCTAACCGCCACTCTCCACTGATCACCACCTTTTACCGTTGCTACGCGCACGGATCGCGCACGCCGAGCGGATTTCTACCTCCGTCAACGTCATCATTGGACACGCTGTGGCCATGACCTCGAAACGGTAGCTGCGGGATGTTCGGGAGTGATCCTGACCTCGATCTCGTCGCGGCTTAGTGGTACAATAAGTGGTACCAGTCAAGAGGAGGCGACGATGGCGATCACCGCCAGTGAAGCTCGAAAGAACCTGTTCCCCCTGATCGAGCAGGTGAATGACGATCGTCAGCCGATCGAGATCACCTCCAAGCGAGGGGATGCCGTCCTGATCTCCCGTGCTGACTACGAAGCACTTACGGAGACTGCGTGGCTGCTGCGGGGACCGGCAAATGCGACGCGGCTGTTTGAAAGCCTGGCACAGGCTCAAGCGGGCGAGAAGAGTGTCCATGATCTCGACCAGTGAGGATCGTCTTCACGCCACACGGCTGGGAGGACTACCAGTACTGGCAGTCGACTGACCGACAGATCTTGAAGCGGCTGAACCGACTCCTCGCCGACACGCTGCGGGAGCCCTTCTCGGGCATCGGAAAACCCGAAGCACTCCGTCACGTGCTCGCAGGGTGCTGGTCAAGACGCATCGACGATGAGCATCGGTTGGTCTATCTCGTCGACGGAGACGACCTCGTCATCTTGCAGGCCCGCTTCCACTATGAGCGCTGAGCCAAGGCTCCCCCGAATAAATGGCTTCCGTGGCAGGTCCCACCGAGCCGGCGGCAGGGGCAGGGCCGGACTGGTCGGACTATGACGGTGACGTGGGCGAACTCGGGATCGTCAGGGAGTGGAATTCGGCGGAGGGTTGGGGCGTCATCGATTCCCAAAACACCCCCGGAGGCTGCTGGGTTCACCGGAGCCACCTCGACATCGAAGGCTTCTGGGAACTCCACGCCGGACAAGAGGTGGAGCTGACGTTCGATGACCACGGCCAGGACGGGTGCCCGTTCAGGGCGATACGGGTAATCATCCCCGGGGTACCAACCTCACCAACGTTCGGCACCAGTGTCCATTCGGACGCCTATCGAAGCCATGTGGTCATCCGGTTCGACGAATAGGCGTCGATCGCTCTCGGATTCCATCTGCCGCTCCGTCCCACCGACCCGGCGACGCTCCTATCAATGTCAAGCCCCTCCGAGGGGCTCCGGGGTGAAGACAGCGGACAAAACATTCATGAGCCGTAACTGTTCAGGCCCCTTGACGGTCGCGTCCACCACCTCCGCTATCGACGCGCGTACCGTGGGGAATTCCGACCC
>JAKAZC010000065.1 GCA_021826655.1 Actinomycetes bacterium
GAAGCCGACCACCTCGGCCAGGAGCTCGCCGTAGCTGATGGTCCGGGTGTCGCCCGGCTCTCCCTCCCAGTGGAAGGCCACCTTGTCCCCCCGGCCCGCCGCCACGTGCCGGTCGAGGCAGTTGTAGGAGACGTTGAGCGTCCCGCCGTCGAACCAGCGGGCGAACGGCAGGTCCCACTGCAGGACCGTGTCCCAGGGGCGGAACCAGTCGAGTGCCCCGGCCTGCCGGGCCCAGAATTCCGGACCGAGCGCCGCCGCCTCCTGGTAGACGCCGGGATCGCGGACGACGGCGTGCTCGGCGAATCCGGACGGAGGTGGGAACACCCGTTCCTCGGTGAAGTAGTCCTCGATCGTCGGCTCGCTGCTGTCGTCGTCGGGCACTGCTCCCCCTTCGCCACCGACCGGGACCGACCCGGAGCGGAACCGCCTCAGCCTAACGTCGCCGGCCCCGTAGAATGGCCGGGCTGTGCGTGCGACGACCCACATCGACGACTCGGGTGACCTCGATTCCGTCGGATCGATCGGCCGCACCCCCCAGTTCACCCCCGAGCCCGGCGGGACCCGTGTCGAGGTGCCCGTCGGGCGGCGGGTCATGGTGGTCAGCGACCTCCTCCTCACGCCGGACGCGACCGCGTCCACCCGAGCCGTGACCGGCGAGCTGGCCCGGGCCCTCGATACGTGGGACGGCCCCGGCATCCTCGTCATCGCCGGCAACCTGTTCGACCTGACCGGCGCGGACGACCCGCTCAACACGGCGGGCCGGGCCATCGACGCCCACCCGGCGCTGGCCCGGTCGCTCATCCGCTTCCTGGCCGTGGATGAGCGCCGGGTGATCCGTCAGCGCGGCAGCCACGAGCCCGCGGACCTCGTCCGGCCGACCGGCACCGTCCCCACCGGCACGTCCGACGTGGTCGCCACCCTGGCCGCCGCCGGCGTCGAACACCTCGGCCCGATCGACCTGCACGTACAGACCGGGACGGGTGAGCGGGTGGTGCGGATCGACCCCGGCGCCTGTGGCTCCGACGACCGGTCGGACCCGGTGCCGACGGACGCGACGACGGACCCGACGGCCGACACCAAGCCGGGGGCGGTGGCGACGACACCGGCGGGCCGCCACTGGCGGGCGCTGGCGCCCGAGTCGGCCGAAGGAGCGCCGTGGCTCGAGGGTGTCGACCACCTGAGCGACCCGTCGGCCCTGACCCGGTTCCTGGTGTCGCGCACGATGTACCGCCGGTTCGGCCGCTACGCGTGGTGGCTGCTGGTCCCGTTCGGCGTGGCCCTCCTGCTGCGCATCGCCGTCACCCCGTGGGTCCTCCACCACCTCGGCTCGGGACTGCCGGCCCGAGCCCTTCGCCATGCCCACTTCGCCGACTTCGAGGACCAGCTGATCATCGCCGTCGGGGCGTCCGTCGTGGTGCTGGCCGTCCTGGCCGTGGTGCTCGGCCTGCTCAGCCGCCGCATGTGGTCGATCCTGGGCGGCGGGGCCCTCGACGAGGTGCGCACCGACACCGGAGCCAACGACACGGCGCGGGACGACGCCCGTCGACTGGTCGGCCGGGGCTACGCCGGTCTGGTCACCGCCGCCACCTTCAAGGCCGAGCTCACCAACCTCGGCACCGGGTTCTACGCCAACGTCGGCGCCACGGCCGAGGTGGTCGCCGAGCACCGGGGACGATTCGGCCTCCCCCCGGTCTTCCTGCACAGCCAGTGGGTGAGCTGGGTCGAGGTCGAGTCGGGCGCCGAGCTCCACGTCCGCATGCTGCTGGCCCACAACGAGCTGGCATCCCCCAGCCGACTCGAGCGAGTGGTCACCCGGGGCCGGGTCGGCGGGTCGCTGCACCCCACCCTGGTCGCCTCGTACCCGGTGGGATCGTCGTGGCCTCCCGCCCCCGATCTCCGCCAGTCCCACCGCCGCACCCGTCGGGTCCGCCGGTGGGGTGCCGCCGCCATCCTCGCCACCGGGATCATCGACGTGCTCGACTCCATCACCCCGCCCCTGCGTGGCCGGCTCCGCGTGCTCGAGCAGTACCTGCCGTTACGCGCCAGCGTGGCCGCCGGGGCCCTCGTGGCCATCGCCGGGCTCGCCCTGATCGCGCTCGGCCGCGGCATCCTGCGCGGTCAGCGACGGGCCTGGCGGGTGGCCGTGGTGCTCCTGGCGGGCACCGTCCTGCTGCACGTCGTGGCCGGAGCCGACATCGAGGAATCGCTGATCACCGGCGCGGTGCTCGTGTTCCTGCTGGTCAACCGCAAGCAGTTCCAGGCCGCCTCCGACGCCACCTCCCTGCGGTCCGCCCTCGTCACGCTGGCCGCGGTCGCCCTCGGCGTGGCCGTGGTGACCACCGCGTCGATCGAACTCCTCACCCACGTGGGGCATCACCGGCACGCGCTCCCGTGGTGGACCGTCTTCTGGGGCGTGTCCGAGCGGTTCGCCGGCATCACCACGATCGACCTGCCCGAGCGGGCCGACCGTTTCCTCACCCCCGCGCTCCTGACCATCGGCCTGTGCCTGGTGGCGGTCACCCTGTACCTACTGACCCGGCCGGTGGTCGACCGCCGGCTGGGCTCGGGCCGCGCCGCCGAGTTCCGGGCCCGCGACATCGTCCGCCGGCACGGGGCGACCACGCTGGACTACTTCGCGCTCCGTTCGGACAAGCGGTGGTTCTTCCACCGGGACAGCCTGGTCGCCTACGCCGTCTACGGCGGCGTCTGCCTGATCTCGCCGGACCCGATCGGACCCCGGAACGAGCGCGAGCAGGTGTGGGGTGCCTTCCGGGCCTTCGCCGATGCCCACGGGTGGACCACGTCGGTCATGGGGGCGGGCGAGGAATGGCTCCCCACCTACCGCGACTCGGGCATGCACCACATCTACCTGGGCGACGAGGCCGTGGTGCGGCTCCAGGAGTTCAGCCTGGCCGGCAAGCACATGAAGGGGCTGCGCCAGGCCCACAACCGGATCAAGAAGTACGGCTACACCGTCACCTTCCACGACCCGTCCCGCATCGATCCCGCACTCACCGAGGAGCTGACGTCGCTCATGCGGCTCTCCCGCCAGGGCGAGCACGAACGGGGATTCTCGATGATGCTCGGCCGGGTCTTCGACCCCCGGGACGCCGGTCTGCTGCTGACCGTGGTCCGTTCCCCAGACGGGTCGGCGGCGGCGATGTGCCAGTTCGTCCCGGCCACCGGAATCCACGGGTTCTCCCTCGACCTCATGCGGCGCGACCCCGGTGACCATCCGAACGGGCTCCTCGACTTCGCCCTGTGCTCCACGATCGAGCACCTCGCGGCACGCGGGTTCGACGGGCTGAGCCTCAACTTCGCGGCGATGCGTTCAACGCTGGCCGGGGAGAAGGGTGACGGGACCGTCCAACGGGCCGAGCGCTGGTTCCTGAAGCGGCTGTCCAACTTCGCCCAGATCGAGTCGCTGTGGAAGTTCAACGCCAAGTACGAGCCGGAGTGGCTCCCACGGTACGTGGTGTTCGACACCGCCGAGCACCTGGTGCCGGTGGTCATGGCGATCCTGCGGGCCGAGTCGCTGTGGGAGATCCCCGTGCTCGGCCGCCTCCTCGCCGCCGGTGCCGAGAAGCGGATGGTGGCCGCCCAGCGCGACACCGAGGAGTTCCTGGCCTCCATCGTGCCGTGGGACGAGGACGGCGTGCGCGTCGCCGGAGCGCACGGTCCGTCAGACGGCGCACCGTCGCCGACGCCGGTCGGGGCGGACCACGCACCGGGAGCTCAGGCGTCCGACGGCTCCGGCAGCCCCATCGGGTTGGGGTAGGGGATCACACCGGAGGCGTGGATCGCCGCACCCAGCGGGCGCAGCACGTCGGACAGCACCCGGCGCTCCGGGTCGTCCAGCACCTCGAACGGGCGTGCCGCCTGGAGGTCGGTCGCCGCCTCCACCGACCGGCGCAGCCGCGTGCCCTCGTGCGAGATTCCTGATTCGTCGAGCAGTCCGCGGGAGCCGAGGCGTGCGGTGGCCGCCGCCCACTCGGCCTCCGTCCAGCCCCGGGCGCCCAGGAACACCGGTGCGGGGATCCCCTCCGACGCGGCGAAGAGCACGAGTGCCTCGACACCGTCCAGTCCGGACGCGCCCAATGCCGCCACGTGCCCGTCCCCCCGGTGCTCCCGGAGGCAGGTGCAGGTCCACCACAGCGCGTCGACCGGGTCGTCCGGTCGACCCGCAGCGCGCGTGGCCGCGAACAGCGGGCGCCCGGCCGCGGACGCGGCGGCGACGACACGTTCGAGCAGGGGAAGCGCCCGGCCGGCCACGGCGGGCGCCTCGGGCGCCACCCGGCGCAGCGCCGCCGCGGCCCCGGCACGACGCGCCGCCCACACCTGCTGCGGGTCCGCGATCGCCCAGGCGTCCGGGACGGCGCGGGCGACCATGTCCGGTGCGAAATTGCAGAACGTCGCCACCACCACATCGGATCCCACCGGTCCGAGGGGCGCCGCCCGCCCGGCGAAGTAGCCCATCCAGAAGCCGCGCAGTCCGAGGCCGGCCATCGAGTCACGGCACCCTCGGTCGAAGTAGACGACTGCGTGGACCGGCTCGACGGCCAGCCACCAGGTGCGGGCCGCCGATACGGTCACGGTCGTGGCCCGACCCCGCTCACTCGGTGTCCGTGCCGGCGGCGAGGGCCGCGTCCGGTCCGGGGCCGTGCGGCCCTCCGGGCGGCCGCTCCCCCGGCTGGCGCCGGCCGCCGTAGACCCCGACCAGCCCGACCAGCCCGACCAGCCCGACCACGAACAGCGTGACCAGGACGATCACCAGGGCGACGGCGACGGTGGGTTGATTCCACAGCACGAGGACCACCAGGCCGAGGACGAGCACTCCCCACTGGAACGCCGTGCGGTGGGCGGCGACCGTGTCGTGGACGGGACCGCCCGACAGCCACGAGGGCATGGTCCGTTCCCGCATCCAGCGGCGCACGGGCCCGAGTCCGACCACGAAGGCCGCGAGCGCGACGAGGGCGGAGGCGGCGAGCACGGTGCGCACGGTGTCCAGCAGTGCGGCGTCGACCGTGTCGATGATGGCCGCCGTGGTGGCCCTCGACTGGGTGACGTTGAGCGAGGACAGGTACTGGTTGCGACCGACGTTCGCGGCCACCAGGAGTAGCGCCATCGACACGGCCAGCCCGGACGCGGCATGGACCAGGCCGCGCCTCCGGTCACGGGCCAGGAGGACGGCGCCGGCGAACAGCAGGACCGACGCGATCGGCAGCACCAGGGCGATGCGGTCCAGGAAACTGACCCACCGCTGCAGTTTGGCAAGTTGGTCCGAGTGGAACAGCACCAGTGGTGGACCGGTGTAGTTCGGGACCTTGTCGAAGACGGACAGACCCCTGGCCGCCAGCTGCTGCTTGGCCGCGTTCTCGACCTGGGTGAGGTCGACGGTCACCTGACCGTCGGTGGCCTGGAAGGCACCCACCTTGGTGCCGAGCAGCAGGTTGTCGAGTTCTGCGTGCGACGTCCGCACGGCCGCCTCCCACAACCTCTGGAACTGCGAGCTCTGCACCAGCTTGAGGGTGATCTGGTACGTGGCGGTCTGGACCGCCCCCGAGATCGGGTTGGCCAGGAATCCGGCCTGGGACGGCAGCGCGCGCTTCACCCGCTGCTCGACGTCGGTCTTGGCGATCAGACTCTCGCTGACCTTGGTGGCCACGGTGTTCTGGACGGCGGGGTCCTTGGCCAGCGGAGCCACCGTGGACACGAACGTGTCGGTGTTCAGCAGTTCCTCGCGGGCGTAGACGACCACCACCGACAGGACGGCGAGGAGGCAGGCCAGGACGACCAGGACCCACGAGGCGATGGTCCGGCCCCGGCGCCGCTTCGGGGTCGCCGCGGTCTCGACCTGGTGGCGCAGCGCCTCGTTCTCGTGGGCCAATGCCTCGACCTCGTGGTGGAGTGCCTCGATGTCCTCCCCGTCCGCCGGACGTCCGGTGCTCACCGGCACACTGTACCGGCGGACCCTTCCGTCACCGTGGACACCGCCGCGCACTCACCGGAGCGCGCGGCGGTGGCCGACCCCGCGGACCCGGCGCCGCACGGGGCCAGCCGGCCGGGCGGGCGGCCGGACGGGCGGCCGGCTCAGGCCAGCAGCTTGGCCTTCTGGGACTGGAATTCGGCGTCGGTGATGGCACCCTTCTCCTTGAGATCGGCGAGCTTCACCAGCTCGTCGGTGCTGCTGCCCGATCCGGCGGCCTGCTTGACGTAGGCGTCGAACGCCTTCTGCTGCTGGGCGGCCTGCTCGGCGGCGCGCTCGTGCATCTTGCCGCCGCGGGCGATCAGGTACACCAGGACACCGAGGAACGGCAGGACGATCACGAACAGCACCCAGACGGCCTTGACCCCACCGCTCAGGTCCGAGCTGCGGAAGATGTCCATGAAGACGCTGATCAGCAGCCAGATCCAGAGGACGAACACGAAGAACATGAACATCATCCAGATGAGGCTCAGGATCGGGTAACTGTAGGCAAGCATCGCTGGTGCTCCTCACGCGGTTGTCGGAGCCGCCGACCGGACCGGCGGCAACGTCACCCTATCCGGCACCCCGATCGGCCGAGGGGACCGTTCCGGCCGGCGGGCCGGTCCGGGTCCGGCCGAGGTCGGTCCCGTCACCTAATCTCGGTCCACGACCGGACCGGAGGCGGACGACCATGTTCTACATACTGATCTTCGGGGTGCTCGCCGTGGTGCTGGTCGTGGCCTTCGTCGGCAAGTGGCGGGCCCGCAACGACTGGCCCGACGATGAGTGACCCGTCCGGACGGCCGCCCACCCCGCCCGCTGCCGGAGTCGCGTCCGCTGCGCCGGCCACCCCGGACCCAGTCGAGCTACTGCAGTCGACTGGCTACGTGCAGCTCCTGGTTCTCGCCGCGGTCATCGGTGTCCCGGTGTCGGCGGTGGCATACGGCTACCTGGCCCTGGTCGACAGGCTCCAGCACTGGGTCTTCCTCTCGCTCCCCGACGGGCTCGGGTTCCACGGCGCACCGGTGTGGTGGCCGGTGCCGATCCTGCTGGTGGCCGGCGTCCTGGTCGGCCTCACCATCGTGCACCTGCCCGGGACGTCGGGCCACGAGCCGGCACTGGGGTTCCAGGCCGGCGGAGCGCCGATGCCGGTCGAACTGCCCGGTGTGATCCTCGCCTCGCTCGCCACGCTGGCGCTCGGGGTGGTGCTCGGTCCCGAGGCGCCGCTGATCGCCATCGGGGGCGGACTGGGAGTCCTGGCGGTCAGGCTGGCAGCCCGGGACGCACCCCCCATGGCCGCCACGGTGATGGCGGCCGCCGGGAGCTTCGCCGCCGTCAGCACCCTGCTCGGGTCCCCGATCGTCGGGGCCTTCCTGCTCATGGAGGCCTCCGGACTGGGCGGCCCGGTCATGGGCCTGGTCCTCGTACCCGGGTTGCTGGCCGCCGGCATCGGCACGCTCATCTTCGTCGGGTTGGACCACCTGACCGGACTCGGCACGTTCTCCCTCGCCATCCCGGGCCTCCCGGTGTTCTCCCATCCGACCGGCGTCCTCCTCCTGTGGGCCCTGGCCATCGGCCTGGTGGCCACGCTCGTCGGCACGGCCATCCGTCTGGCCGGACTGGCTGCACAGTTCCTCGTCCTGCGGCACCGGCTGTTGTGGACACCGGTCGCCGGGCTGGTCGTCGCCGGAGCCACCGTCGCCTTCGTCGAGCTGACCGGCAGGAGTGCCTCCGACGTGCTGTTCTCGGGCCAGAACGCGCTCCCGGGACTGGTGCTCCAGGCGTCGACGTGGTCCGTCGGCGCTCTGGTGGTCCTGGCGGTGGCCAAGTCCGTCGCCTACGCCGCGTCGCTGTCGGGCTTCCGCGGCGGACCGATCTTCCCGGCCATGTTCATCGGGGGTGCCATCGGGGTCGCCGCCTCCCACCTGCCCGGCCTCCCGCTCGTCCCGTCGGTGGCCATGGGCATCGGGGCGATGACCACGGTCATGCTCCGGTTGCCGCTCACCGCCACGCTGCTCGCCGTCCTGTTGTTCTCGAGCGACGGGCTGGGTGTCACCCCGCTGGTGATCGTCGCCGTGGTGGTGGCCTACGTACTGACCGCCCGGATGCCCCAGCGTCCCGACGGGCTCCGTCGCCGCACGGCGGGCCCGTCCACCGTCGGGGATGCCGCAACCCCGGCCTCCGCGGACTCCACGGCCGCTCCCACCGGTCCGGCCGCCCCGGCCGGACCCGGCTGAACGGTGTTCGCCGCAACGGGGGTCGCCCACCCGATCCTGGTCCAGGCCGGCTCCATCGTGGTCGGGGCCGTACTGGTGTCGGCGGTGCTCATCTCCGCCCTCGAGACGGTGGTCCTCCCCCGCAACTCGTTCACCCGCATCACCCGGGCGACCTTCGGCGTCGCCCACCGGGTCCTCGTCCACGACGGACGGAACCGGGCACGCGCCACCCACCTGCGCGGGCTGTACGCGCCGGTCTCCCTGGTCACCCTCCCCCTGGTCTGGATGCTGTCGGTGATCGCCGGCTTCACCCTCGTCTTCTGGGGGGCCGACGCCGGAACGTGGCAGCGGTCCTTCGAGATCAGCGGCTCGTCGGTCACCACCCTCGGATTCGCCGAGCCCTCGGGCAGCCTGCGGACGTGGATCGCCTTCGTCGAGGCGATCATCGGGCTCGGGTTGGTCGCGCTGCTGATCAGCTACCTCCCCACCATCTACGCGGCCCACCACGACCGCGAGAAGGGGATCCGGACCCTCAAGCCGTTCGCGGGGACGCCGGCCACGGGCGTCGACCTGCTCCGCAACCTCGACCGGTTCCGCGCCCTCGACAACACCGACCTGTGGCGCACCGCGTCGGCGTGGCTGCTCGAACTCGACCAGACCCACTGTTCGTTCCCCGCGCTCTGCTACTTCCCCGAGAGCGACGGGTCCCAGTCCTGGGTGGCGTCGGTGGGCTCGCTCCTCGATGCCGGTGCCCTCCTGGCCTCGGCCGCACCGAATCTGTGGACCGGCCGGACGACCATCGACCACGAGGGTCCGATGGTCGTCCTCGCCTACGGCGTCCCGACCGTGATCGAGATCCCTCGCGCCGCCGGACTTCCCCTCGACCCGCCCGTGCCCCTGGTCGAACTCCTGCCCGACGGTTCCGGTCGGGCTCCCGACATCTCGATCACACGGGACGAGTACCTCACCGCAGTCGACCGCCTGAGCGACGTGCTGGCCGTCCCCGCCGACCAGCGGGAGGAGGCGTGGTTGCGGTTCGCCGCGGTGCGCTCCGCCTACGACCGCGCGCTACGGGGCCTGGCCGGTCTGATGCTCGCCGCGCCCGCCCCGTGGACCACCGACCGACCGGCGGCGGTGGCGCGGCCGCGCCTGGTGGGCACTCGACCGATCGCCGTCGACTGGTCGCTTCCCGCGGCGAGGCCACGGGGGTCGGCGTCGACCGGATCCGCGTCGGACGAAGGGGACGACCGGGCCTGAGGGGCCGGGGACCGGCGAGCCGGCCGGGGAGGTCCCGCGGCACACGGAGCACACCGGTCCAGGCCGCGTGTCACGGGTGTGGCGCGGCGCGGCCATCATCCATCCGTCGCGCGGTGCTGCGTTAGGTTCTCATCAGGTACACGATCCATCAAGGAGAATCCATCATGACCGCCTACACCTATCCGTTGGCCGACCTGTTCGGCACCATGCTCGGCATCTTCGTCTTCCTCATCTGGTTCTGGCTGCTCGTCATCGTGTTCGGTGACATCTTCCGCAGCCGCGACATGAGCGGCGGGGTCAAGGCGCTGTGGGTGCTCTTCGTGATCATCTTCCCCTTCCTCGGCATCCTCATCTACCTGATCGCCCGCGGCGGCAAGATGCACGAACGGGCCGAGCAGGCGGCCAAGCAGCAGCAGGAGGCGTTCGACAGCTACGTCAAGCAGACCGCCGGCGGCTCCAGCAGCGTCGACCAGTTGGCCAAACTCGCCGACCTGAAGCAGAGTGGCGCCATCACCGACGCAGAGTTCGAGGCGCAGAAGGCGAAGCTCCTCGCCTGACCGCAGTGCGCGGAGCGGGTCGGTGCGCACGCACCGGCCCGCCCCGTCACGCGTCCGATGTCATCCGCTCACCCTAGCGACGGCGCCGGCCCGGCCGCCGCCTCCTACAGGTGGCTGAACCCGCCCGACTCCTCCGACGTCATCGCCACCGACACCGGGTGCCTGTCGAAGTGGGCGATGGACTCGGCGATGTCGGCCATCAGCAGGAAGGCCAGGTCGCGGCTCACCCCCTGGCGGACCAGGATGCGCTGGATCGAGATGTCGGCCACCGCACCGGTCAACGGGTAGGCCGGCACCTGCCAGCCCTTCACCCGCAACCGGTCCGCCACGTCGTAGAGCGTGTAGCCCGGGTCCTCGCCGTCGCGGATCCGCCACGCCACGGCCGGGATCCCGGTCAGCGGGTTCCCATCGCACAGCAGCTCGAAGGGACCGAGCTTCACGATCTCGCCGGCCAGGAACTGACAGGTCGCGTAGCAGGAGTCGTGGACGTCCTTGTAGCCGGCCCGGCCCAGG
>JAKAZC010000066.1 GCA_021826655.1 Actinomycetes bacterium
TCGCCGGGTCCCGAAACCGGTCCCGCCTGCTGGCCGAGAACTCCTCCGACGCCGTCGTCCTGGTCGACTCGGCCGGTGTCGTCGAGTGGGTGTCGGCCTCGGTGCGCGACATGCTCGGGCGGGAGCCCGAGGAGATGGTCGGGTGTCCGAGGACCGAGTTCGTGCACCCCGACGACCACCTGCGACGGCTGTCGGTGCACCGTCACCCGTCCAAGGTGCACGCACTGTCCGACGGGGTCCGCTATCGACGGGCCGGGGGTGGATTCCTGTGGGTCTCGTCGCGCCTCCACGATGTCCTCGGTGACGATGGTCGTCTGGTCAACGTGGTGATGTCGACGCGGGACGTGCACAAGCACGTCCCGGCCCGCGAGGCCCTCGTCTCGTCGGAGGAGCGCTACCGACTGCGGGCGGAGAACGTGTCCGACGTCGCCTACCACGTCCTCGACGACCGGATCGTCTGGATCTCCCCGTCGGTCGAGCGGGTCCTCGGGTGGAGGCCGGCGGACGTGGTGGGTCGTTCCTCGTACGATCTGAGGGCCCCAGAGGACCACGAGCGAGCCGACGCCGCCCGGTCGATGGTGGTGTCCGATGTGCCCCTCGAGCACTTCGAGTGCCGCTACCTCACGCCGTCGGGAGGTCGTCGTTGGATGCGGGGCGCACGCCCGTCGGGTCGATGCCGACCGGGGAAGGTGCGGGCTCGTCGCAGACTCCAGGATGTCCACGAGGGCCATGCCAACCGGTTGGCCCTCGCTTCGCTGGCCGCGGTCAACGCAGCGCTTGTCGGAGCCACCGACGAGTCCCGCCTGCTCGACGACGTGTGCCGACTGGTTGTGGACGAAGGCGGGTTCGACGCGGCCCGACCCGGTAGCGGATCGGGGACGACGCCCCCTGCCCCGGTCGGACGCGTGGCAGTTGCTCTACCCGTGGTGGTGGCCGGCCAGGTAGCGACTCTGGCGGAGGCTAGCGACCGCCCCCTGGTGGCGGAGATCGCCGAGCACGTCGAGATCGAGAGCCATGCCGCAGTGCGTGCCGCGGTCCGGGACCGTGCGGGGGTCCGGCTCTCCGTGGATGATGCCGGTGCAGGGTACGCGGGCCTCCGGCACATCCTCGAACTCCTATCTGAATTCGCGGAGATCGACATCGGCCTGGTGCGAAACATCGACTCCGATCCGGCTCGTCAGGCACTTGGCGCGGGGCCACGGCACCGTGCGCACCAGACGGGGACGACGTTGATCGCCGAGGGTGTCGAGGACGTGGCCGAGCGGGACGTGCTCCTGCATCTGGGGGTCCCGCTGACCCAGGGGTACCTGTTCGGACGTCAGGGGAGGCACCGTCCGCAGAGCTGGTGGGCGCCCCGGCCACCAGCTCTGCGGCGGCGGGGGCACCCGGTGGCCGGGCGGACCCGGGTCAGTGGTCGGTGAACCAGCAGCCGAGGTGCGCGAGTCCCCGGTCGACGTCGACTACCGGGGCCCACCCCAGGGCACGTCGGGTAGCGACCTGGTCGAACCAGTGCGCCACCGAGAGCTGGCGTGCGGCGAAGTGGGTCAGGGGGGGTTCGGCGCCCGGCCACAGGCGGCCCACCAGCCGACCGGCCACGGATGCCAGTGGAGCGGGTACGGAGCGTACCGATCGGTCGATCCCGGCGGCGCGCAGGATACCGTCGACGAGCTCCGCCAGCGGTCGGGGATCGCCGCCGGTGACCACCCAGGCCCGACCCGTCGCCTCGTTCCCGTCGACGGTCCGGTCGAGCCCGGCTACGACCGCGGCAGCGGCATCGTCCACGTAGGTGGTGTCGACCAGGGCTCGCCCGTGGTCCGGCAGCACCAGTCGCCCATGGCGGGCCCGTTCGACGATCCGGCCGACCAACTGGGTGTCCCCGGGTCCCCACACCAGGTGGGGTCGCAGTACGACGGTGGGTACGATCGATCGCTCGAGCACGTACCGCTCGGCCACTGCCTTGGAACGGGCGTAGGCATCGCCGCCTGCGTACCTGGCGGGTTCGGCACCGGCCCCCACGGCAGGACCGCCGTCGAAGGCGACCGCAGGCGATGAGATGTGGACCAGCCGGCCGCACCGCGCTGCGGCCGACACCACGTTGCGGGTGCCGACCACGTTGACCGCGTAGGCGTCCTCCCAACGAGGTCGCGGTGCGACGAGTGCCGCCAGGTGCACCACTGCGTCCTGACCCTCGACCGCACGGAGCACGGCGCGCCGGTCGCGCACGTCCCCCCGTGCGTCGTTCGCCCCGCTGCTGCTCGGTGCGCGTTGGAACGAGGTCACGCTGTCGCCCCGGGCCAGTAGGACACCGGCAACGGTCCGGCCGAGGAGGCTGGTGCCTCCGGTCACCAGAACCCTCACCGGCCCATCCCGCCCGGCGTCGGCTCGGTCGTGGCGCCCGCCTCCCTCCAGTCCGCCGCCCCGACGCTCATCTGCCCGCGAGGAGTGCCGCGACGTCCTCCGCCAACGCGGTGCGATCGATCTTCGACTGGTGCCTGCGGTCGACCGGCAGCGGACCTTCCAGCACTGCGGCGATCCGGTGGGCGGACGCCCCCCGCGCAAGGTTGCGGAGCCCCTGGCCGGCGACCCGCAACCGCCGCCCGCCGTCGACGACCACGCACAGGACCTGGTGGTCCACCGGCCCCACCCCCACCGCGGCGGTGAGACGCCCGGTGGCGGCGGTGACCGGCCCTTCCACGGCCACGCTGGCCAGGGCACCATCCGCCGATTCGATCACGTGGCGCCGGCGACCCAGGTGCATCACCAACCCGTCCTCGACGTACCCGACGTCGCCTGTCCGATGGAACCGGAGGCCGTCGTGCACGGCCCAGGTGTCGACGTCGGCCGACCACGCGGCGTCGTACCCGTCGAACATCCACGGGGCGTGGACCAAGAGCTCGCCCCAGCCGTCCCTGTCGGTCAAGACGGTCCCGGGGTGGTCGAGCGGGGTGACGAGCACCGAGCAGCCGGGCACCGGCCGACCCGTCGAATTCCCGCCGTGCCGGCCCGTCCGCTGCGGCTCGGTCCCGTCGGTGACGGGCAGGCACTCGGTCATCCCCCACGGGGAGCGCACGTCACCGTCGGTCACCGTGCGGACGGCTGCCACCAGGTCGCCCGGTACCGGGGCGCCGGCCAGCATGACCAGCCCGATCGGTGCCTTGCGACCCCGGGCCGTGGCCACGATGGTGCGGGCGGAGGCCGGTGAGAGCCACGCCATGGTGACACCCCCCTTTGCCAGTGCGCCCTGCAGTTCGTCGAATCCGAGGGCGGAGGGTTCGGCGACGTCGACGTCCGGACGGACGCATGTCATCTGAAGCGAAGGGGCGAGGAGCAGGAACGGCCCGAACGACGTGGTGAATGCATCGCCCGGTCGCATACCGAACAGGGGGCCGATCACATCGCGCTGGGCGGCGAGGGCGCCATGGGTGTAGCGGACCGCTTTGGCCGGTCCGGTGGCACCCGACGTGTGGACCAGAGCGGCCACGTCGTTCGCGCCCACGGCGTGCGCCGGGAACGGCGTGGCCGGTGCCCGGCTGGGGTCGAGCACCACCGCCCCGGGGAACCGACCGAACGAGGCCGACCTCGACCCGAGGGCGAACCGGAGGATGGCGGACGCGGCCAGGGTGGCGGGCGTGCCGACCGTCCATGACGGTGCCGCCGCCCGGATCAGGGACCGGAGACGGCGGAGGCCCGCGGAGGCGTCCGCGACCACCGGGACCCCGCCGGCCATCCACACCGCGGTCGCGGCGACGAGCAGCTCGGCGCTGGGGGGGACCAGCAGCGACACCCGGTCACCCGGGACCAACCCCCCGCCGCGCAGCGCGTGGGCGGCGACCGACGACCGGGACGCGAGGTCGGACCATGAGAGCACGCCGTCCGGCCCGTCGTAGGCGGGACTCCGGTCCCCGGACCGGTCACCGAGCGACGCGAGCACCGAGACGAACGGCGACGGGGCCGGCTCGGGGGCGGACACCGGGTCCGGGTGGCGGAGCCGGTCGAGCCACCGGCCGACCACCGGCCCCACCGGGGCATCCAGCGTCACCAGGTGGGCGGCCGACGGGAACCGCTCGACGTCGGCCCGTGGCACCCGGGCCCGCAGGTCGGCCAGGAAGCGGTCGTGGAACACCGGATCGCGCCCACCCCACAGCAGGAGGGTCGGCCGGGGGTGTTCGTCGAGCACCGCCGCGCACGCACGCAGGTCGGCGGAGGACGCGTCGGTGTCGGACACGGGGATGTCGTCGACGAAGTCCCGGACGGCCTCGCGCCGGTCCGCCGACCGGTACGGGGCCCGTAGCGCGTCGCGGTGGGACCGGTCGGTCATGCGCCCGGCCCCGGCCACGAACGCGGGGGTCCGGCGGCAGACCAGGTCGGTCAGCGTGCGGGCGGCCGCGATCAGCGGCGGGACGTCGACGCCGTCGGGCCTGGCCACGGCGGTGTTGGCGAGCACCAGTGCCAGAACGTCGAGTGATCCGGACGCTCCCACCGCCACCGGCCCGCCCCAGTCGTGGGCGGCGAGTACGAGGGGCCCGGTCACCTCCTGGCGGCAGAAGGCGGTCAACTCGGCCACCCTCCCGGCCAGACGGCGGGGTCGTCCCCGTTCGGACCAGCCCATGCCGGTCTGGTCGACGGCGATCACCCTCCAGGACGGGGCGAGAGTGAAGAGCAGGTCCCGCCACACGTAACCCCAGGACGGGTTGCCGTGGACGCAGACCACGGTGCCGACGGGACCTGGTCCGGTGTCGAGCACGTGCCAGTCGACGGGCCACCCGTCGGACCCTTCGATCGTCACCCGACGGGACCATGACGGCTCGAGGCCCCAGGAGGCCAGTTGCCCGGCCGTCGGCGACACGGGTGATGCCGGCAGGCCCGGGGTCGACGGGCTCGGCGCCACCTCGGCTACCAGATCAACTCGGCCGCGGCGCAGTTGAGCCCCGAGCCGATGCCCATCAGCAACACCCGCTCACCGTCGGCGATCTCGTCCGCCACCGTGGACAGCGTGTACGGCACCGCTGCCGGGCCCATGTTGCCGAAGCCGGGGTAGGTGAGCGGAACGAGGTCCATGTCGACGCCGAGCAGGTCGCACAACTTTCGGGTGTGGACGGCCGACACCTGGTGCATGACGTACCGGTCGCAGGTCTCCCAGTCCCAGCCCGCCTCCACCGAGGCCACGAAGGCGTCCCGTGCGAGGGCCAGGCCGTGCTCGAGCAGTGCGGCGGTGTCCGTCCGCATGGTGTCCAGGTCACCCACGCAGAGGTCGTGGTGCTCGGTCGCGGCCCGCGAGATCCCGCCGAGGAAGCGGTGTCCGCCGGCACGAGGACCGCCCATCACCATGGCGGCCCCACCGGACCCCAGGGTGAGGGACGCGAACTGGTCGAAGACGTCCAGGGCCGTCGCAGCTGGGGAGCGGAGGCGGTCGATCGTGGTCAATTGGGTATGCCGGCTGCCTTCGCCGTCGACGATCAGTACGGTGCGGGCCTGCCCGGTCTCGATGGCCATGGCCCCGACCTGCATGGCGTTGACGAAGCCGAGGCAGGCGTTACCCAGGTCGAAGTTGACGCACTCGGCGCCGAGCCCGAGCCGGTGGTGGACGGAGCAGGCGATGCTCGGCTCGAGCTGGTGTTTGCATACCGACGTGGAGATGAGCAGGTCGACGTCGGCGGGGGCCAGTTCGGCCAGCTCCAGTGCACGCCGGCCGGCCAGGGCCGCCGCCTCGTCGAACGTGACCTCCTCCGGCCACCAGCGCCGCTCGACGATGCCGGCGACCGTTTCCAGGAGCCCGGGCCGGATACCGCACCGCTCGAACGTCTCTGCCAGCTGTTCGTCGATCCAGGCCGAGGTGACCACCTCGGGCGCCTCCGCGTGTCCCACGCTCCAGATGGTCGTGCGCGTGTATTCGATCCGGGGGCTCACCACTACAGGTTACGGCCTCCCGCAACCCCTGCTCGCCGGGACCCTTGTGGGACGCAGATGGGTCCGGATGGTCCAAGGGCGTCCACCGGACCGCGACGGGCGGCGGTCGCCGGAACGGCGAGGGAACGTCCACCCGCGATGGAGTCGGTCACGCTTCCCGTTCGACCACCGTGGTCGGAGCGAGGAGCACCACAGGACGATCTGGTGGACTGGTGGCGTCCGGCCCGCCCGGATCCCGAGCGCACTCGGTGCATCCCTTCGGCGCGGGCGCGTCCGGAAGCGATGAGGGGTGCACCGGCGACGGGGTCGTCGCCTCCGGAATGGGACGTTCTCGGGCTGGCTCCCGAACCCGGGCCTCCCCGTGACCAGCATCGGCAGCGCCGTGGTCACCCGCACCTATCCTCGACCGTCGGGCCCGGCCCGCGTGCCGCAGGGCTCTACGGACGGATCCACGGATCGGGTGACCGGATGCCTTCGTGCCCGGCATCCGGGTGCCGGCGGGCGTGGTCAGTCCCTACGCCAAGGCGAACTTCGTCTCGTCCACGATCTACCACCACACCTCGATCCACTCGGAGCTCGCCGACGTGAGCTGGGCCCGGGTCTCCCAGATCTGGCGGTCGACGAGCTCGGAGCGGAATGTGGTCCGCGAACGACCGGGCGACGATGCGACGGCTGACGACGTCGAGGACCGCACAGCCGTAGACGTTTCCGTCACGCGTCGGATGTTCGGTCACGTCCGTGCACGACGGCTGGTCGGGATCCTCGGCCGCGAACTTCCGCTGCACCAGGTCCTCGTGGACGGCGGGAGCAGGTCGATGGCGGCCCTTCAGGCGGTGGCCCGCACGCCATGTTGGGAGGACGTTCTCCCGTGCGAAGAACGCCGAGGGCCGCCTGAGGATCTCGAACCCATGTCCCTGACCCGGAGCTCCCGCGGAGCTGGACCATCTCGGCACGTTCTTCGGTGGAGAGCCCTTGACTGGCCCATTCGTCGACGTCGGCCTGGTGGACCCAGTTGCGGAGGCAGGACTCGGAGTTGCCGAGATCAGACGCGATCTGAGCGATCGGCTCCTCTCTCAGCCGGGCGAGCTCGACGGCGCGCCTTCGGAACTCCGGCGGGTCCGAACGGAGCATGGCGGCCTCCTCTCTGTGACGATTCTCGCCTCAGGGCCGATGTCCGGGCCAGAAGGTGGGGCTCCCTTGGTCAGCTACCCGATCTATGTCGGTGTGGCCACCCTGGCCGACGAGAAGCTTGGAACTGTCGTGGGGCGGTCTTCGGATCGCGGTGGTCGATCGCGCTGCAGATTGGCCTGCTGGTGGCCGTCTGCTTCCTGACCTTCGTCACCTGGAGGCGCTTCCTGGACCGGTCCGCGAGGCCCTGAGCCTTCCCTCGTTCATCGGGGCGCGGCCACTGGCCGCGGACCGTTCCTGACGTGGCTCGTCAGCGAGCGAGAGGAAGTTCTCGTCCTCCTGGACGGTGTGGAGCTTCAGGATGGCGTGGAGTCCGTAGAGAAGACTGCGCACCTCGGTGACGTCGACATCGTCCATTCCGGCCCGGTCGATGTCGGACAGGAGCTGGCCCAGGCGACGGATCTGGTGGGTGATCTCGATGTGGGCCCGGCTCATGGTGGCCAAGGGATCGCTGCCCCCGAAGTAGAGACCGAGGGCAGGGTAGAGCACCTGCTCCTCGGCGTCCTCATGGGGTTGGACCTCATCGACCAGCATCCGGTGGACGGCTGTGACCTGGACCAGGGCCGCTTGTGGATCCAGGTCGTCCAGCGCGTCGGCCACCTCGCGCAGCCTGTCGATGTCGCTCCGAATGGCCAGGTGCTCCTCCTGGAAGCGTTGAGTGAGCAGTGAGTCCTCCGTGCCCAGCCGGGCCTCGGCTGGCCCGGAGCGCAGCGCCCGCAGGGCATTGAGGATCACGGCAACGTCGATCGCCTCCTGGAGGATCGCCCCCCACACTGCAGGCAGCAGCCCGGCTGCGGCGAAGCCCATCGCCGTGAGCGAGAACCCCATGCCCACCACCATCGACTCGACTGCGATCCGCCGGGTGCGTCGGGCGATGGCCGCCGCCTCGCCCAACCGGTCCAGGCGATCGACGGTGAGCACCACGTCGGCGGCTTCCGATGCCGCGGTCGCCCCCCGGGCCCCGAGGGCCACGCCCACGTCGGCGAGCGCCAGTGCGGGTGCGTCGTTGATGCCGTCCCCGACCATCATGGTCGGCGCATGCCCAACCTCGAGCTTCACCACGTCGAGCTTCTCGGCCGGCGAGCGCTCGGCCAGTACCTCGTCGACACCGATCACCGCACCGACGGTCTCTGCGACCTCCCCCCGGTCCCCGGTGACCATGACGATCCGGCTCACGCCGTTCCTGCGCAGCGAGCGAAGCGTGCGGGCAGCGTCCGGCCGGAGGGGATCGTCGAACACCAGCGCACCGATAGGTACGTCGTCGACACCGACGAAGACGGTGAGGGCGCCGTCCAGATCGGCCTTGCGCCGTGCCGACCGTGCCCAGGCAGGGGAGCCCGTGACTCCGCACCACGACGCCGTTCCCACGGCCACACGCCGGGCGGCGACGATCCCACGGATCCCCTGACCAGCGATCTCCTCGACACCGGTCGGCAGATCGAGCACGCAGCCCCGGTCGAGGGCGGCGCGGACGACGGCACTGGCGAGGACGTGGGGGGACACCTGGTCGAGGGACGCAGCGAGCTGGAGGAGTTCCTCGGCAGGGACGGGTCCAGATCGGACCACTTCGGCGAGCGCCGGACGACCGACCGTCATGGTGCCCGTCTTGTCGATCAACAGGGTCGTGCAGGTGGCCAGCCGTTCGAGCACCGCCCCGCCCTTGACGACCACCCCGCGTCTGGCGGCCCGGGACAACCCGGCGACCATGGCGACCGGGGCGGCCAGGATGAGCGGGCAGGGTGTGGCCACCACCAGCACGGCCACCGCACGTTCGGCACCACCGACCGCCCAGGCGAGTGGCGCGGTCGCCAGCGTCACACCCAGAAAGCCGAGCGCATACCGGTCGGCCAGTCGGACCACGGGCGCCTGCGAGCGTCCGGCGTCGGCCACCAGTCGGATGACTCCGGCGTAGGTGCTGTCCGCCGCACTCGTCGTGGCGCGGAGGTCCATCGGCGCGCCGGCATTGATCACCCCGCTTCGGATCCGGTCGCCGACGACCCGTTCGACCGGTAGCGATTCGCCGGTCAGGGCCGACTCGTCGAGCACCGTGGTGGCCGACACCAGCGATCCGTCGACCGGCACCACCTCGCCGGAGGCGACGAGGAGGAGGTCTCCGGGTGCCACCCGGTCGAGGTCGACGACGACCAGGCCCCCGTCCTCGTAGCGGTGCGCGGTCTTGGGTGCCCGCTCGAGGAGGGACCGGAGCTCGCGCCGCGCCTGACCGGCCGCCCATCCCTCGAGTGCCCGCCCACTGGCCAGCATCACACTGATGACCGAGCCGGCCAGGTACTCGCCGACAGCCACCGCGCCGACCAGTGCAAGAAGCGCGATGATGTCCACACCGAGGCGGCCGGCGACCAGACTCTCGAGCGTCGAATATAGGGACAGCGCGATCCCGCACCCGGCGACCACGATCCAGGTCAGATTCCCGGCCGTCCCCAGGCCGGCCAAGTGGAGGAGCCCGCCGACCACGAGCCCGGCGGACGAGAGCGCGAGAGGCACCGCGCTACCCAGCGGAGACACGAGCCACTCCGCACCTTTCAGGGTCCGTTGCTCCATCTGACCCATCCTGCTGCCTCGGCCGCCTGAAGCGTAGGGCCGAAGGTCAAGGCCGCTACCTGTCTCCTGGCGGGAGATCGTCGCTGTTCGGCATCGGAGGGCAGGTTCACGATGTCCGGGCACAGGCGGGCCGGGTGCGTGGCTGGCACCCAAGCTGACGAAGTCCCCAAACGGCCGACTACGCCCGACCGACGAAATGGTCGATCGCGACGACTACCAAGACAAGGACGAGCGTTCCAAGACCGATGTACATACTCGCCAACCCTCTCGGGCCGCGGGATCTGCAACCCATCGTGTTCAACACCAGGGGCTGCGCTCTTCTTGACCAACTTGCCGAGGTGCCTTCGTCGGTCCCCGATTGACCGACCTCCACGATCAGGCAGCGGAAGCCGCTGGATGGACGATGAATCCCTCCTGCTTGTGGAGGACGCCCTTCGCCTTGTCGATGCCCTCCGAGTGGATCTGGGCGTCCTACGTCCACGTCCGCCGGCACACCTCCATCGGCGATCTCAGCCCGGTGGAGTTCGAAGCACTTCACACCGCTGCGAACGTCGCGGCATGATCCTGCCAGCCAACCTGTCCCGAAGAGCGGGTCAGGCACCCTTACGCCCATGAGCCGTGCTGGCGCCACCACCGGTTCCCGCGGAGATGGCGCTGGGATGGGAATCTCGGGAGTCGTTCCCGGGGTGCCCGCCAGCGCCTGACCAGCACCTCTTCGGTGGAGGTAAGGGGATTCGAACCCCTGACCTCTTGACTGCCAGTCAAGCGCTCTACCAACTGAGCTATACCCCCGAAGACGGATCAGGTTATCAGGAGGGCACCTGAC
>JAKAZC010000067.1 GCA_021826655.1 Actinomycetes bacterium
CGACCCCGCCACGGGGTCGGCACTCCCCGGCTGGCCGTTCCTGAACACCGACAGCACCCACGCGACGGCCGCGCTGGCCGACCTCTACGGCACGGGGAGCGACGAGATCGTCCAGGCCTCGGACCAGTCGTCCGGGTTCGGCAACGGGCAGACCTATCACGCCGGCGGGATGTTGCGGATCCTGTCCGGCACGGGCAACGTCATCTGTCAGGCATCCACCAACCAGGTGCTCGACTCGTCCCCCGCCGTCGGCGGGTTCCTGGCCGGTGGGGCCACCGGCATCGTGTCGGGGACCGGCGCGTACTTCGCCGGAGCGTCGGACACCGACACCGTGCAGGCCTTCGACTCGCACTGTCGCCCCTCATGGTCGGCCAGGCTCGATGGCAGCACCGACTCGTCGCCGGCCCTGTCCGACGTGCTTGGGAACGGTGCGCTGCAGGTCGTGGAGGGGACGGACACCGGCTCTGGCGGCTCGGTCTACGTGCTCGACGGTGCCACCGGCGCCACGGTGTGGTCCACCCCGGTCACGAACCGGGTGATCGGTTCGGTGACGACCGCCGACCTGTTCCGACAGGGCTACAACGACGTGCTGGTGCCGACCACCGACGGGCTCGACATCCTGGACGGTCGGACGGGCGCCCTGGTCGTCACGCTCGACGGGGCCGGCCAAGGTGACCTGGGCCTGCAGAACTCGCCACTGGTGACGGCCGACCCCAACGGCACGGTGGGCATCACGCTCGCCGGATACATCGGGCCAAACAACTCCGGCCGGGTCGACCACTTCGAGATCGCCGGTTCGGACGGTGCGGCCGCGTTGACCGATCAGGCGTGGCCGATGTTCCACCACGATCCTCAACTCACCGGCGACGCCGGCGGCACGCCGGCGGTCGGCTCGGTGTCGGCCTGTTCGGTCCCGAGTGCTGCATACGGTGGCTACGACATGGTGGCCGCGGACGGCGGGGTCCTGGCCTTTCCGAGCCCGGGCCAGCCCTTCTGCGGGTCAGCCGGGGGGGTGCACCTGAACCGTCCGGTGGTGGGCATGGCCGTGGCCGCGGCCGCGGGCGGCTACTGGCTCGTCGCGTCCGACGGCGGCGTCTTCTCCTTCGGCGACGCCGCGTTCTACGGCTCGATGGGCGGCAGCCCGCTCAATGCACCCATCGTGGGCATGGCCGCGACCGCGGACGGGGGCGGCTACTGGCTCGTCGCGTCCGATGGCGGCGTCTTCTCCTTCGGCGACGCACGGTTCCAAGGCTCTCTCGGTGGACTGCACCTTGCACGTCCCGTAGTCGGGATCGCGCTCGACGCCCACTCCGGCGGCTACTGGCTCGTCGCGTCCGACGGCGGCATCTTCGCGTTCGGGGGCGCTCCGTTCCTCGGCTCGACCGGGGCGTTGACCCTGGTCGCACCCGTCACCGGCATGGCCGCCACCACCGACGGTACCGGCTACCGGCTCGCGGCCACCGACGGCGGCCTCTTCAGCTTCGGCGCGCCGTTCTTCGGTTCGGCGGCGAACCTGGGGCTCGTCGCACCAGTGACCGGCATGGCCGGGTTCTGAACGAGGCGGACACCGCCAGGGTTCGGCCCGGACCGACCACCTAGACTTCCCCCGTGACCGACGTCCTGGCAGTGGCCAACCAGAAGGGCGGCGTGGCGAAGACCACGACTGTCCACTCGCTGGGTGTGGCGTCTGCCGAACTCGGGCGCCGCTCCCTGGTGGTCGACCTCGACCCCCAGGCATGCCTGACGTTCTCCCTCGGATTCGATCCCGACCGACTCGACGGTTCGCTGCACGACGTGTTCGTCCGGAGTGCCGGTGTCGCGGAAGTGACACTCGCCGTACCTGGCGTCCCCGGCCTCGACGTCCTCCCTGCGACGATCGACCTGGCCGGTTCAGAGGTCCACCTCCTGACCCGCACCGGCCGCGAGCACGTGTTGGCCCGGGCGCTCGAGCCCGTGCTGGATCGTTACGACCTGATCCTGATCGACTGTCCCCCGTCCCTCGGCGTGCTCACCATCAACGGCCTGACTGCCGCGGGGTCGGTACTGATCCCGCTGCAGTGCGAGGCGCTGTCCCACCGCGGCGTGGGTCAGCTCCTCGAGACCATCGAGGACGTGCGGGCCTTCGCCAACAGCGGTCTCACCGTGCGCGGGGTAATCGCCACCATGTACGACGACCGCACCAGGCACGCACGGCACATCTTCGAGGAAGTGGAGGACCGCTACCGGATCCCTGTACTGCAGCCCCCGGTCCGCAAGTCGATCCGCTTCGCCGAGGCGCCTGCACGTGGTAAGTCGATCCTCCAGCACGCCCCGAATTCCCCCGGGGCGGCGGCCTACCGCGCCCTTGCCGCCGCGTTGCTCGAACCCGGCGTGGTGGCGGGTTCGCCGAGCTGATGGCCACCGGGTCGGACCCTTTCGGTAGGCACGCACTGTTCTCGGCACCGGAGCGGGTCGAGGCCGAAGGCGATCCCCGGGCGACCGGAGCGACCCGAGCCGAGCCCGCCGGTAGGCGCGCACTGTTCACCGATCCCTCAGCCGGCGACGAGGCCGCACCAGCCCGGGCCACCAGGCGAGACGACTCCTCGGCCACGACTGGGGTCCTGGCGGTGACGTGCTCGACCTGTGGTGCGTCGGCGCGGGTCGGCATCGTCGAATTCCTCGCCCTGCAACTCCCGTTCGGGGCGTGGTTGCCTCGACGCACGTTCGACCGGTGGATGACCTGCCCGGTCTGTCGGCGGCGCACCTGGACCAGCGTGTCCCTCGCCCGGTGACCGTGCCCCTCCTGCTGGCCGCGGTGTCGAGCACGTCCAATCCCGGTGGCATCACCGGGTGGTTGCTGCACGTCAACGGCACCTGGGCCTACGCGGTGATCGGGTTCCTCGCGTTCGCCGAATCGGCGTTCATGGTCGGGTTCTTCTTCCCCGGCGAGACGGCGATCATCGTGGGTGGCGTGCTGGCCGGGCTGGGCCGCCTCAATCTGGGAGTGATCATCGTGGTCGTGGTCGTGGGCGCCATCAGCGGCGACTCGGTCGGGTTCGAGGTGGGGAAGCGGTCCGGTCCCTGGCTGCTGGAACATCGGCCGCTCAAAGGCAAGGCGGGCGTGACCTACACGCTCGGGTTGCTCGAGCGGTACGGGGGACCGGCGGTGTTCCTCGGTCGGTTCATCACATTCGTGCGCGTGGTCATCCCCGGGCTGGCGGGGATGAGCGGGCTCCGGTACCGGACCTTCCTGTTCTGGAACGTGCTCGGAGGGACCTGCTGGGGTGTGGGCTACACCCTCCTCGGGTACGTCGTCGGGATCTCGATCGAGCACCTGCTGAGCCAGATCGGCCTGTGGTTCGCCGCGGTTGTGGGCGTCGCGCTCGGGGGATTCGCGGTGTTCGAGGTCCGACGGCGACGCCGGGAGCGTGCTCGGATCACCGTCGATCTCGCGGACATGGAGGACGGGGGTACGCCGACGACCGACGACCGACGCCCTGCTTCCGGGTCGGGCCCGGGAATCGGTTCCGGCTCGAGGCCCGTCGCTGACATGGAGGGGGTCAATGACGAGGCACAGACTCCCGGATCCGATCCGGTCCCCTGACCGGATCGCCCGCCCGGTAGGCGGCGCTCAGCCCGTCTGGGGGTGGGTGGGGGAGGTGCCGTTGGCGAGGAGGTTGTCGAAGCCGTCGGGAATCGCCAGCATACCCGGGGTGGTTCCCTTCTGGTCGGTGATCCCGTACTGCCACACGATGTTGTCCGTGGCCGGATCGATGACGACGACGCGATCACGGTAGTCGTCGTTGACCATGATGAGTCCGTTGGGCAGCCGCTCGGCCAGCGATGGCCGCTTCAACATGGCGTCGCCGGCCTTCACGTCGTACACCCAGGGCGTCGTGCCCGCCCGGGTGAAGGTGAGCACCTTGCCCTCGGCGGGCGGGTCGTAGTCCGTCATGAGGTACAGGTCGGCACCCAGTTGCTGGGGGTCGGACGGGTAATTGACCCCGGTCATGTGGACGGACCAGACCATCTGCCCGGTCATGGTGTACTCGTCGATCCACGAGCCGTCGATCTCCGAGACGAGGAGGTTCCCGTCGGCGAGCGGAGTGTCCCCGTTCGGGTAGGCGAGGGAGACGCCGGGCACGTGGGCGTCAATCCCGTTGCCGATCTGCCCGGTCACCTGACCAGTTGGCGACAGGAACAGGATCCGGTTGTTCGAGGCATCGGCGACGGTGATCGTCCCCGACTTCAGGAGGTAGGCGTCATCGGGCTGGTCCAGGTAGCCGGCGGCCGAGCCGGCCTGCATGGGATGGCCGTACTGCCACAGGACCTTGCCCGACGGGTAGCCGATCTGGACGATGGTGTGGTTGTTCTCCTGGTTCGAGATGATCGCGGTGCCCCGGCGCACGAAGAACGAGTCGTCGGGGAAGTAGAACCCCCCTGGCGGTGCGGGCATCGACGGTGAAGGGTAGACCCAGGTCTGGTTTCGGCTGGAGTCGAGGGCGATGAGCCGGTCGTTGCCGCGGTCGGCGATCAGCAGTGTCCCGGAATAGGGGGAGCCGGCGCCGGGCGTGCCCGCCATCCCGGCCCAGTTGCTCATCCGGAGCGAGAGGACCGTCTGCAGGGTGCCGGAGCCGATACCGGCCTGGTCGGGGCCGGACTGGGCCGCCACCTCGCCTCCGGCGATGTAGCCGATGGCAGTCCGTCCGGTGCCCACCGTGGTGTAGCCGCCGAAGGCCTCTGCCTGGGGGAGCAGCCCGGCGTTCAGTACCTTGCGGGTGGACGGCACGTACGCGTCGATCGCGGTGAGGGTCACGCCACCCGGCACCTGTCCACCGGCTACGTAGATTGTTCCGTCGATGACGAACGCGGCGGCACCGTACAGGGGTTGGGGCAGGTGGGCGACCACCCTGGAGGTGTGCGCAACCGGATCGACGACCTGGATGTCGTCCGTCGCCGAGGTGGTCGATCCGGCCGATCCGGTCTCGCCGCCGAACACGTAGAGGAGTCCGTCGCGGGCGACCACGGCCGGGTAGCGCACCGGGACGGTCAGGTTCGCCACGCTCGAGTAGTGGGTGCCGTCGGTGGTGGCGAGCACCTGGTGCTCGTACGTCGTGCCGTCATAGCCGCCGACCACATAGGTGGTCGCGCCACCGTGGGCGCTCGGCACCCTGGCGACGGCGAGGTCGGAGCGGGGGGCCGGTAGCTGACCCGAAACGGTGCCCGCCCGCGCCGGGCTGGGTGTGACTGTCGGGGTGGGGTCGACCACGGTCGGGATCGACTGGACCGTGGCAACCGTGTTGGGTGACCCTCCGCCGAGGACGAGATCGTTCGCGCCGGAGGTGGTTGCCGCTGCGTCGTGCACCGCGGCGGCGAGCGTCCCGTCCGCCACGACCGTGCCTGATCCGGGGTCCACCGCATAGACGGTGGCCACCGACGCCTGCGATGCGTCCAGACCGCCGAGAACGGTGAACCCGTTGCCGGTGGGCACCACCGCCGTCCGTGAGAGCGCCACCGGCAGCTGCCACGGCTCGACCCCGGCCTCGAGCGCCGCCGGGCCCGACGACGCGACGGTGCGGGTACTGCCCCCGGCGGTGTCGGAATGGCGAGCGGTCGTGGTCGAGGACGCCGAGGACGGGGACCCTCCGCTCGACATCGTCAGGGCGACGACGGTGCCCACGACCAGGACGACGACGATCGCCAGCGCCCCGGCCCGACGACGCCGTAGGCGCATCCGCCGCTCCCGTTGTTCTCGTCGATCCACGACACGCTCCCCGGTGTTCGGACGAGGCGAAGTTCCTCAGTCCCCGGACAGGAAGAATAGGGCGGGGGAGGCTCCATCCCGCCGCACCCTCCCCTGGAGTTCGAGGAGCACACAGTGGGCCAGCGTCTCGCCGTTGGCCTGGCGCTGCATGAACGGCTCGATGTCGTCCCAGGGGCGCGACCAGTGGAGGCGGAGGGTGATCTCCCAGGCCGTGCTCCCGGGATGTGCCGTGACGACCCCGACGATCTCCTCGAGGCGTTCGGCGTGATGGACGGTGATCTCGTCGATCCGGCCCGTCAGGTCGGCGAAGCGGTACTCGTGCGCCGGAAGCACCTCGTCGGCTCCCACATCGCGGACCTTCGCCAACGAGTCGAGGTAGTCGCCGAGCGGATTCGGGAACTGCTGTGCGTGGACGGAGATGTTGGGGGTGATCCTGGGGAGGATGTGGTCACCCGACAGGAGGAGGCGGCGGTCTTCGCTGTAGAAACAGACGTGCCCGGGTGAGTGACCGGGTGTCCAGATCGTGCGGAGGCTCCAGCCCGGCAGGTCGATCGCCTTCTGGTCCTCGAACAGGACGTCCGGCTCGGCCATGGTCACCATCGACTTCAGGACCATCGAGGCGAACGCCAGGTCGGGCAGCTTCTCGTCCGGCACTCCGGCATCGGCCAGGAAGTGGAACATGGCGTCGAGCAGGCCGTCGGTGTCGCCGTAGCGGGACTCGAGCATCACTGCGTCGTCGGGGTGGAGGCCGATCCAGGCACCCGATGCCTCGCGGACCCTGCCGGCCAGGCCGTAGTGGTCGGGATGGATGTGGGTGACGAGCACGGCCTCGACGTCCGAGATGCTACCGCCGGCCGCCGCCAGACCCGACGTCAGCGATGCCCACGCCTCGTCGGTGTCCCAGCCCGCGTCGACCAGGGCGACACCCCCTGACTCGAGTTCCAGGGCGTAGACGAGCACGTAGCGGAGGGGATTGTCGGGGATCGGTACCGGGATCGACCACAGCCCGGGCCGAACCTGCTCGACGGGTGGCAGGACCTTGTCCTCCCATGCCTGCTTCTGCACGGTACCGGTGACGACGACCACGCCTGGCACGGTACACGGCAGGCCGCGACCGACGGCGCACGCCGGCGACCGCCAAGGCCGATCAAGGCCGACCAGCCCGCGTCGGGTCGACCGGCCCGCCTCGGGCCGACTCGGGCCGACTCGCGCCGACTCGCGCCAAATCCTTGTACCCGAGGTCCCCGGTGCCTAGATTGACCCGAAACCTCTCCCCGCGTGCGGGGTACTGGAACGGAAGCCGGTTGGAGCGCACACCCATGGTCGACGATCTCGGACGGTTGCGGTTGCGGCTCCCGCGGCGACGGGTGGCGTGATCTTGCAGCGGCAGCAGGGATCGGGTCTGCCCGTCATGAGAGCGGACGGTCGCCAGTCGGCCGATCGCCGCCTCGACCGCCTGGTCGCCGCGTGCCCGGACGCGTTCCTCGAGATCGACCGGGGTGGCGTCGTCGTCGAATGGAACGCCGTGGCGGAGTCCACGTTCGGCTGGCGTCGTGACGACGTGGTCGGCACGTTCGTCACGGACACCGTGCTTGTCGGCCCGTTCGCCCGGTCACCCTTCGGGCTCCTCGTGGCCGACACCACCGGTGCCTCGACGGGTCCGGTCACCGATTCGGTCGTCGGGGGGGGCGTCGATGTGACCCTCGACCTGTGCCACCGGGCCGGTCACCGTGTACGGACAGCGGGCCGGCTCGTCGTGCTGGGCCAGGGTCGCGAGCGTTCGGTGGCCGCCTTCCTCCGACCGCCAGCCGACGGCGGCCGGCCGGTGCCTTCGGCCGAGGCCGCCGCCGGCCGTGACCCGCTGACCGGACTCGCCGACCGCGCCACCTACCTGGCCCTCCTCGCCGGCGCGACGACGGCCTACGCCGGCACGCCCGGCAGCGTCGCAGTGGTGCTGTTGGACCTGGATCGCTTCAAGGCGATCAACAACTCGATGGGCCACGCGCTCGGCGACGACGTCCTGGCCGCGGTGGCGAGGCGACTCGAGGATGTGGCCGGAGGCGTCGACCTGGTGGCCCGCTTCGGTGGTGACGAGTTCCTCGCGCTGGTCACGGACCCGTCGGGCGGGGCCGCCGGTGACGCGACGGCGTTCGTCGGCAGGGTCCGGACGGCGATGGCCTCCCCCTTTCCGGTGGCGGGGGCCGAGGTCTTCCTGGACGCCTCCGTCGGCGTGGCGCTCAACACCTTCGGAGCGGACGATCCTGACGAGCTCCTGGCCCACGCCGAGGCGGCGATGTACCAGGCCAAGCGGCGCGGCGGGTTCGGCGTCGAGACCTTCGGCGAGTCGCTCCGGATCGACGTGCTCGACACCATGGCCACCGAGCACTCGCTCCATCGGGCGCTGGAGCGCAGCGAACTCATGCTCCACTACCAGCCGGTCGTCGAGGTCCAGGGGTCGACCACCGTCGGCGTGGAGGCGCTCATCCGGTGGCACCACCCGGACCAGGGCCTGGTGGCTCCCGGTCGGTTCATCCCCGTGGCGGAGGAGAGTGGGCTGATCATCCCCATCGGTGCCTGGGTGCTCGAGCAGGCGTGTGGGCAATTGCGTGCCTGGCACCATCGGGGCCCGGTCGGCCCCGATGGTGCCGTAGAACCTCGGGGCTCCGTCGAAGTCAACCTGTCCGCCCGCCAGATCGACGACCCGGGGATCGTCGACACGGTGGCCGGGATCCTCTCCCGCACCGGCCTGCCGCCCGGACACCTGACACTCGAGATCACCGAGAGCGCGCTGATGTGCGATGCGGCCTCGGCGCTGGTGGTCCTGTCAGCCCTGAAGGAGCTCGGCGTCCTGCTGGCCGTCGACGACTTCGGCACCGGGTACTCGTCGCTCAGCTACCTCCAACGGTTCCCGCTCGACATCTTGAAGGTCGACCGGATGTTCGTGGAGGGGCTCGGCCTACGGACGGGTGGGGACGAGATCGTCTCGGCGGTGATCCAGTTGGCACATGCCCTGGACCTGCAGGTGGTGGCCGAGGGAGTCGAGACCGAGCTGCAGTTCGACGTGCTGCGGTCACTCGAGTGTGACTACGCCCAGGGATTCCTCTTCTCGAGGCCGGTTCCGGCGGGAGAGCTTCGGGCGCGCTTCGGGCTTCCGCTGCGCGAACCGGCGTGAGCTGGCTGCGGTGATGGCCAACCGTGCGTAGGTTGCACTGTCTGCGATGCCCTGAGACATCACGCCGTCGGGACGACAGGATTTGAACCTGCGACCTCCTGCTCCCAAAGCAGGCGCGCTACCAAGCTGCGCTACGTCCCGTTTGCGCCGACGATCCGGCTCCGCCCAGCGTACGGCATCGCACCACCCGTCCCTCGACCGCGTGGTCACGGGATAGCGTCGCACCGATGCCCACCGTCCGCGTAGCCGTCTTCGACCTGGGCAGCAGCTCCTTCCACCTCATGGTGGTCGACGCCTCTCGCGACGGCCGGTTGGACCCGGTCCTCCGGCGGCGATCGTTCCTCCACCTCGGGACCGAGGTGGCCCGCACCGGCGGTGTCCCGGGGGACCGTTCGGCGCTGGCCGTGAGGACCGTCAGGCGCCTGCACGGGGCCGCCGAGGACGCCGGGGCGGACGTTGTCGTCGCCATGGCCACCGCCGCCCTGCGCGATGCCGACAACGGGGAGCGCTTGCTCGGCCGGCTGGAGCGGATCCTCGGGAGCCCCATCCACCTGCTCTCGGGTGAGGAGGAGGCCCGACTGTGCTTCCTCGGACAGCGGGCCGGCGTCTGGGTGGGTGACGTCCCGGTGCTGGGGCTCGATCTGGGTGGCGGCAGCCTCGAGGCCGGGATCGGGACGGTCGACGACGTGTCCTCGGTGGCCAGTGTGGCGCTGGGCACGGCCCGCATACGGGGTGAGCTGGACACGGGAGACCGACTGTCGGCGGGGGAGCGGCGCGCGATCGGGGATCTCGCAGTGGAGCGGTCGGCACCCATCGTAGAGATGCTCGGCGCCAACCCGGGAGCGGGGGACCGGGTGGTCGCCAGTGGTGGCACCGTCCGGGCCCTCGCCCGCCTGGCCATGGGGCTCCACCGACCGCCACCGCGGGCGGGACGGTCGGGCGCCCCGTCGGTGAACCAGGTCGAGCTCCCGGCGGGTCAGCTCCACGAGCTGGCCGACCGACTGTCCACGCTCGATCTCGATGCCCGGATGGCGCTCCCGGGAGTCCAGGCCCGCAGGGCACCCCTGTTGCCCATCGGAGCGGTGGTGTTCTCGACCCTGGTCGAGCACCTGGGCCTGCGAGGACTGGTGGTGAGCGAGTGGGGGCTCCGCGAAGGGGCGGTCTTCGACAGCCTGTCGCTCCCCGCCGCATCGGACGGACGGCGTCCGGCGGGTCCGTTGCCGTGATCACCGGGCGCCCGGGCCGCCACCGGCGCCCAACGGGGACGGCCGGCCGGCCAGACGGGCCCCGGGCCAGTCGGACGCGGCGGACCCGCAGGGTGCCGCCCTCCTCCGGGACTAGGCGTTCTTGCCCAGGATCCTGTTCATCCCGGTGCCACAGACCGGGCACTTGCCCTTGGCCGAACGACGGCCGTTGGCCATCTCGACGACCTCGCCGTCGAACTCACGCTTCTCCCGGCACTTGACGCAATATCCCTCGTACATAGCCATGGTTCCT
>JAKAZC010000068.1:0-7832 GCA_021826655.1 Actinomycetes bacterium
GCTGGCCGACCTCCAGACCCAGCACCAGCAGGTGGCCGATCAGGAGACCAAGCTCATCGCCACCGCTCAGAACCTCCAGACCCAGGTCGACGCCTTCCGCACCAAGAAGGAGACGATGAAGGCCACCTACACGGCGGCCGAGGCCCAGACCAAGATCGGCGAAGCCGTCTCCGGCATCTCGGAGTCGATGGGCGACGCCGGCATGTCCGTCCAGCGGGCCCAGGACAAGATCGACTCCATGCAGGCCCGTGCCGGCGCCATGGACGAACTGCTGGCCTCGGGCGCCCTCACCGACCTGACCAATCCGGTCGACGACATCCAGGCCCAACTCGACCAGGTATCCACCACCAATGCGGTAGATGCCGACCTGGCCGCCCTGAAGGCCGAGATCGGCGCGGGCACCCCGGCCCAGCTGGAGTCGGCCGGGCCGGCGACCACGGCAGCGGCCGACTCCGGGGAGACCCCGGCATGATCGTGCGCATCCTGGGCGACGGGCAGTTCGATGTGCCCGAGGCCGGGCGGGCCGCCCTCCACGACCTCGAGGTGGCCCTGAACGCCGCTGTCGAGGGCCACGACGACGACGCCTTCACGTCGGCCCTCGCCGCCGTCATCGACGAGGTCCGTCGGGTCGGGGTCGCGCTGCCGGTCGACGCATTCACCGCGTCCGACCTGGTCGTCCCCTTCGCCGACGCCACCTTGGACGAGACGAAGGCGCTGCTGGCCGAACCCGGCGGGGACGACGGCTGACGAGACTCCCGTGACAACGAGCACCCTTCCATGAGCACTGCCCGCAACATCCCCAACGACCGCGGACTCACCCTGCGGATGTTCACGACCGGACTGCTGCTCGTCCTCCTGTACGGCGTGGTCATCGGCGCGCTGATCGCCGTCGGCATCTCCTACGCGCTGGTACTCGTCATCGCCGGCGGACTGCTGTTCTGCCAGTACTGGTTCTCCGACAAGATCGCCCTGTACGGCATGGGTGGTCGCATCGTCACACCCGAGGAGGCCCCCCAGCTCCACGGGGCCATCGACCGGCTGTGCGCCATGGCCGACATGAAGAAGCCGCGGGTGGCGATCGCCGACACCGACGTCCCCAACGCCTTCGCCACGGGACGCAGCCCGGCCAACGCCGTCGTATGCGCCACCACCGGCCTCATGCGCCGGCTCGACGAGTCCGAGCTCGAGGCGGTCCTCGCCCACGAACTGTCCCACGTGGCCCACCGCGACGTGGCGGTCATGACCATCGCCAGCTTCCTCGGGATGGCGGCCGGCATGGTCACCCGAGTGATGCTGTGGACGGGGATGATGGGAGGCTTCGGCGGGGGTGGCGGGGGGAACAACAACAACAACCAGGGCGCCGACCAGGCCGTCCTGGTGGAGATGGCCGTCCTGGTCGTCTCGGTCGCCGTCTACGCGATCAGCTTCCTCCTCACCATGGCCCTCTCCCGCTACCGCGAGCTGGCCGCCGACCGATCGGGGGCGATCCTCACCGGCCAGCCGTCGGTCCTGGCGTCCGCCCTGGTCAAGGTCACGGGGGACATCGCACGGATCCCGACCCGGGACCTCCGCTCCACCGAGACCTTCAACGCCTTCTACTTCACCCCCGCCATCGCCAAGAACGGCGTGAGCATCTCCACCATCTTCTCGACGCACCCGTCCCTCGACCAGCGCCTGGCCCAGCTCGCCGCCCTCGAGGCCGAGATGGGCCGTCCCTCGTGAGTCGACCGACGGTCGGCGGGGCCTGCTGATGGGCCTCTTCGACACGCTGCTCGGGCGGACCAAGCCCGTCCAGTCGAACCTCGACTCCCTGTTCGCGCTGCCCTCGGCGTCGATCACGCTGCAGAGCGCGGCCGGCATCGCCTGCTCGGGTCACGCCGGGGTGTGCTTCAAACCGCCCACGGGCCAGGGCTTCACCGAGATGGAGGCCGAGGTCGTCACACTCCTCTCCATGGACGGCGGGTCGGGACTCCGCCGGTCCGAGGACTCGTTCGGCTACGTGTGGCTGGTGGTGGAGGATCCTGACATCGAGTCGCTGGTCACCCGGGTCCACCTGGTCAACTCCTCGCTCTCCGACGCCGGGTGGGGGCCCCAGCTCCTGTGCTCGGTCTTCGGACTGGCCGAGCTGGCCTCCGACACCACCTCCACCACCGGGAGTGACCCGGTGGTGGAGGGCGCCACCGTCGGGGCCGGGATCGTGGTCCCGTCCACCGCCTATCTCGTCTACCTGTTCAAACGGGGCACGTTCTACCCGTTCGTGCCGACCGGGCACGAGAAGCGCTCCACCGAGGAGGAGTTCCGGCTGCGCAGCCTGGTGGCCGACGACGTCGCGGTCGAGGCCGACCTCGACCGCTGGTTCCCCCTGTGGGACCTCCCCGTCGGCTGAACGGCGCCAGCCGTTCCATCGTCACTGACCCGGACCGTGCCACCGGTCGATCTCGTCGTTGAGCCGTGGGTCCTGTCGGTGTGCCGCCTGGACCCGGCCGAGCCGTGGCCCACCCCACCGACCGGCGCCCCGGTGTACGCGGTCACCCGCACCACGGACGAGCTCTCCGTCGTCTGCGCCGGAGGGGACGAGCCCCCCGACGCGCGGATCGAACCGGGGTGGCGGGCGCTGCGTGTCGTGGGGCCGCTGGCATTCGAATTGGTCGGGATCGTGGCCTCGATCGCCGTTCCCCTGGCCGAGGCCCGGGTCGGGGTGTTCGTGCTGTCCACCTTCGACGCCGACCTGGTCCTGGTGAAGGCGACCGACCTGGACCTCGCGGTCGGAGCCCTCGTGACCGCCGGGCACACCGTAGTGTTCGCGCCCAGCTGACCAGAATTTCTCCGGTACGCCCCCTTCTCCAGGCTGCACTTCCGTGACCAGGAAGGACAGATGCGCCACCCCGTTGGTTGTCCACAGGTTATCCACCAGCACGGGGTGGGAATCGGGGCACCGGGCCCCCGGCTGACACCAACCCCGCTACACTCGACCCTTCCGAGCAGTGGGGACACTTCCGAGGCCGGCGACCCGAGCGGTCGTCCCCGACGTCCCCGGCGCCGCAACCGGCGTGCTCCCGGACGCACCCTCCAGGAGAGTGACACGTAGCGACTTCTAGCGAACCACGGACACGAACACCCGCTAGCACACCCGGCTCTCGGAGCCAGGCCGGCCCACCCTTCCCGGTGCCCGGCTGGGGCGTTGAATGCATAGACGTGGGGTCCACCCAACCAGAAGAGAGTCAGCGCGCCCCGGTCACCCGAGGTCGCGCCGGCCGACCGAGGAAAGGTCACCCACCATGCATCCTGCAACCACCGACACGCGTCTCCACCGACGTACCCGTACCCACCTCCACTCGATCCGAACACTTCCGGAGACTCCCGGAACCCACACGACCCGTTCGGTCCGACGGCGCTCCAGACGTGCCGCCGTCCGGACGACCGGCCTGGCCACCGCCGCGGTCTCGGCGACGCTGATGGCCTCGCTCCTGAGCACGCCGCTCGAGGCTTCTGCCACCGCCTACCCGTCGGGCACCGGGCTGGTCCTCAACGCACCGATCGTCTCGGCCACCGCCACCCCGAGCGGGCACGGCTACTGGGAGGTGGCCGCCGACGGTGGCGTGTTCGCCTTCGGTGACGCCGGGTTCTACGGCTCGGTGGCGAGCCTCCATCTGAACAGTCCGATCGTCGGGATCGCGCCGACATCCGACGGGCACGGCTACTGGGAGGTGGCCGCCGACGGTGGCGTGTTCGCCTTCGGTGATGCCCCCTTCGAGGGCTCCGCCGTCGGCTTGTCGTCGTCGAGCACGATCGTGGGCATCGCCCCGACCTCGGATCGCAGGGGCTATTGGGAACTGGCCGCCGACGGCAACGTCTACGCCTTCGGCGATGCGCCGTACTCCGGCAACGCGCCCGTCCGTACCGCGGCGATCGCGATCGACGCCGCCGGCAGCGGGTACCGGGTCACCTCCAGCGACGGCGGCACCTATGCCTTCGCCGGCGCCTCCTTCCGCGGATCGTTGACCGGGGTACCGCTGAACAAGCCGATCGTGGCCGCGTCGTCGACCGGTGCCGGGTACGTGGACGTAGCCGCCGACGGCGGCGTGTTCAATTTCGGTGCCGTCGGATTCTTCGGATCACTGGGCGGTGCCACCCTGCACGTGGCGCCGGCAGCAGGTGCCTCGGTCGCTGCGGACTACGCCCTCACCTCCGGCCAGATCGCCGCGTGGAACCGGGTCAACGCCTGCGAGGAGGGCGGCGACTGGCACGTCGAGGGATCCGTGTTCGCCGGGGGCCTGGGCATGAGCCGGGCCAATTGGTACCAGTTCAACACCTTCGGCTTCCCGTCGGATGCGGCGGTCGCCTCGCCGCTCCAGCAGATCCGGGTGGCGGTGGCATTTGCCAGCCACTACTACGGCAGCGCGTTCGCCGCCCCGGACCAGACCGGCTGCACCGGCGGCTACTGAGCGCCCCGGGCGGCGTCGCACCCCGCCCGGGGTCCCGGGCGGGGTTCCAGCCGGGGTCCCGCCCGCCGGCGCACGTCCTCCCGATCCCGCCGACACGTCCGGTACCGGGTCCGGCGTGCGCTCGGGGCGGTCACCCGCGTTCGGGGCACTAGGCCGTCAGCGCGTCGATCGCCATGGCGAGCGACAGGTCGAGCTCGGTGAGGCCGCCGGCGTCGTGGGTGACCAGAACGAGGCGCACCGTACGCCACCGGATGTCGATGTCCGGGTGGTGATCGGCCGCCTCGGCCAGGCGCCCGACGGCGAGCACGAAGTCGAGGGCGGCCGGGAAGGTCGGGCAGTCGACCGACTTGACCAGCGTGCCCCCGACCAGGTCCCACGCGGGTGCACCGGGCCCCGTCAGGGCGGCCGTCACGTCGGCGGCGTCCAGGCGGGCGGGGCGCGGCATCAGGCGGTCGCACCCACCGGCGCCGTCGGCGTGAACGTCACCGGCATGGTCTCGTAGCCCGAGACGAAGTTGGCGGCACGCTTGGGGGGTTCGGCGTCGGTGGCCAGGGCCAGGTCGGGAAGCCGATCGAACAGGCGGTCGAACATCACCGCCAGTTCCATGCGGGCGAGCCGGTTCCCCAGGCAGAAGTGGGAGCCGAACCCGAAGGCCATGTGGTCGTTCGGGGTGCGACCGATGTCGAACGACTCGGGATCCTCGAAGACGGTCTCGTCCCGGTTCGCCGACGGGTAGAGGAGGAGGAGCTTCTGGCCCGAGCGCAGCGTCTCCCCGTGCAGTTCGACGTCGCGGGTCATGGTCCGGGCCATGTTCTTGATCGGTGACACCCAACGCAGCATCTCCTCGATGGCGAGTGGCAGCCCCGACCGGTCGCCGGCCAGTCGGGCGAACTGGTCCGGGTGGGTGAGGAGCTCGTACATTCCGCCGCTGATCACGTGGCGGGTCGTCTCGTCCCCACCGATGAGGATGAGGAGCGACTCGTAGATCAGCGAGGACTCGTCGAGCCTGTCGCCATCGATCTCGGCGTGCACCAGCGTGCCGATCAGGTCGTCGGTCTGGCTGTCGCGGCGACGCTGTGCCGCCACCGCGGTGATGTACTCGGCGTACTCCAAGGCGGCGAGGGCGGCCCGGTCCATGGCCGTCGGGTCGGGGGAACCGAGTGCCTTCAACATGTCGTCCGACCAACGCAGCAGCGCGTCCCGGTCCTCGGGGGCCACGCCCAGCATGTTGCCGATCACGATCATGGGCAGCGGAGCGGCGATGTCGTTGACGAAGTCCGCGCTCCCACGTTCGCACACCCGGTCGATGATCGCGTCGCAGATGGTCCGGATGCCCTGCTCGCTCTGCCGGATCCGCCGCGGGGTGAACCCCTCGCTGACCAGGCGTCGTCGACGGACGTGCTCGGGGGCGTCGGTGTCGATCATCATCGGCAACGCGTCGCTGTCTGGACGGATCCCACCGGCGTTCGAGAACGTGTCGGGGTCCTTCGAGATCTCCCGGATATCGGCGTACCGGGTGATCCCCCACACACCGGCCCGCTCGTCGTAGAAGGCCGGTGCCTCCCGACGCATCCAGGCGAGCGCCGGAAAGGGGTCCCCTCCGTAGAAGGTGCCGTCGGTCAGTCCGATGTGGAGTTCCGCGGGGATGGTGGTCATGGTGCTCCTTCGTCCGTCCGGGGGCCGGCTCGGCGGTGCTCGGTCGGCCGGCGCGGCCATCTGACACGGTGTCAGTTCACATGGTGCCACGGACGGGGACTCCGGACGAGCGTGGCAGCGTCCGGGACGGTCAGAGGTCGGTCGTGGACGCGTCGGGAAGGTCTCACGGGTGGGTCATCGACTCGGGTCGCACGGCGTCGTCGAACTGCTCACCGGTCAGCAGGCCCAGTTCGAGCGCGGCCTCGCGCAGGGTGGTCCCTTCGGCATGGGCCTTCTTCGCCACCGTGGCGGCGCTGTCGTACCCGATCAACGGGTTGAGTGCGGTCACCAGCATGAGCGAGTTCTCGAGGTGTTGACGGATCCGGGGGCGATTGGGCTCGAGGCCCTCCACGCAGAAGCGGGTGAAGACGGCGGAGGCGTCGGACAGCAGTGCCACCGAGTGGAGGACGTTGTGGATGATGACCGGCTTGCACACGTTGAGTTCGAGGTTCCCGCGCGAACCGGCCATGGCCACGGCGGCGTCGTTCCCGAACACCTGGATGCAGACCATGATCATCGCTTCGCACTGGGTCGGATTGACCTTGCCCGGCATGATCGAGGATCCCGGCTCGTTCTCGGGCAGGATCAGCTCGCCCAGCCCGCTTCGGGGACCCGAGCCGAGCCACCGCAGGTCATCGGCGATCTTGATCAGGGATCCGGCGAGCGTACGGAGGGCGCCACTGGTCATGACCAGGGCGTCATGGGCGGCCAGGGCGGCGAACTTGTTCGGTGCGGTCACGAACGGCAGCCCGGTGAGCTCGGCGATGGCCGCGGCCACCCGCGTCCCGAACTCGGCGTGGGTGTTGAGCCCCGTGCCCACCGCCGTGCCACCGGCGGCCAGCTCGTAGAGGTCGTCGAGGGTCGACTCGATACGACGGATGTCCGCGTCGACCTGGGCCACGTAGCCCGAGATCTCCTGGCCCAGGGTGAGCGGGACGGCGTCCATCAGGTGGGTGCGTCCGATCTTGGTGATCGAGGCGAACTCCTCGGACTTCGCCATCAGCGCGTCACGCAGCATGCGGATCGCAGGCACCAGACGGTGGGTGATCTCCTCGACCGCAGCGATGTGCATGGCCGTGGGGAACGTGTCATTCGACGACTGGGACATGTTGACGTGGTCGTTCGGATGCACCGGGACCTTCGAACCCAGCACGCCGCCGGCCAGTTCGATGGCCCGGTTGGCGATGACCTCGTTGGCGTTCATGTTCGACTGGGTGCCGCTTCCCGTCTGCCACACGCTCAACGGGAACTGGTCGTTCCACCTGCCCTCGGACACCTCGCGGGCTGCGGTGACGATCAGTGCGGACGTCTCGGGGCTCATCTTGCCGAGGTCCGCGTTGACCTGGGCCGATGCTTCCTTCAAGATCCCGATGGCCCGGATCAGGGGCACGGGCATGGTGTCGTCCCCGATGGGGAAGTGGTGGAGCGACCGCGCCGTCTGGGCTCCCCAGTACCGGTCGGCGGGAACGTCGACCGCTCCCATGCTGTCGGTCTCGGTGCGGCTGGCTTCACTCATGTCGGTCTCCTTGTCGCGGTTGCTCTGCCACCCGGGGCCGGGGTCACGGCTGCGCTGCCCGCTCGGCACCCCTCGGTGCGGACGGCATCGTAGCCCCCACAACGGGATCATGGCACGCCCTCGGGCAACACACTGGGGCTGGCGCTGTTTGGATTGTGTCGTAGCCCTGCTGCTCG
>JAKAZC010000068.1:7842-10374 GCA_021826655.1 Actinomycetes bacterium
GGGGGCTCCTGGCACGCCGGGCAGGTACCCACCAGGTCGAACTGGTGGCCGATCACCTCGTAGCCCTGCTCCTCGGCGATCGCCCGGGCCGCCTCGCCCATGGCCCGCTCCAACCGGCCGGAGGGGACGACGTCCTCGACCGTGCCGCACCGTGCACAGGTGAGGTGGTGGTGGTGCCCGGCCAGGTCCTCGGACAACTCGAACCTGCCGCGGTCGTCGATCCCCGTGACCCGGCGGACCACGCCCGCCTCGATGAGGGCCGTCACGTTGCGGTACGCGCTGGATTGCGGCAGTGCGGTGTTGGCCTGGAGGATCTCGGGGACCGACAACGGGCGTCCGGCATCGGCCAGGGTCGCCACCAGGGAGCGCCGCACGGCCGTGTACCGCTGGTCGAGGACGCCGAGGCGCAGCGCGGCCTGGTCGTGGACGGACTGCGGGGCGCTCACGCCCGACACCCTACGAGGTGGACCGGTGCCGTCTCCGCCCCCGGCGGCCGGGGCATCACCGGGCACGGGCCGCTCCGGGCGCGTCGCTCCCGCCCTCGACCGTCCGGGCACGTCCCGTACCGCCGGCGCGGCGCCCTGCGGGACGGCGTCCCGCCGTCGACCACGCGAACGTCGCCAGGTAGACGCCGGTGGCGACGCCGAGGATTCCGAAGCTGGGTGGGACGACCGGTGCCACGTAGGCGACCGTCAGTCCGATCCACACCGAGCCGACGGCCAGGGCCGCCGACACCCAGAGCGCGCGGTACGGCCGTGCGGTGAGTCGCTGTGCGGCCCCGGCGGGAGCGGCCAGGAGGCCGATCAACAGCAGTGCGCCCACGGCCTGGGTCGCCACGCCCGCCGTCAGGCCCAGGAGTACGAAGAACCCGGTGGCGAGTGCCCGGACCGGCACGCCGCGTGCCGCGGCCACCGCCGGATCGAGGCTGGCGAACAGCAGCGGCCGGCCGACGACGACCATGCCGGCCACCACGACCAGGGCCACGACGGCATCGATCAGTGCCTGACCCCCGGTCAACCCGAGGATCGAACCGAAGAGCACGGTCACTCCGGCCGTGGCACCGCCGCCGGTTCCGCCGCCGGTTCCGCTCGACGAGGAGGTGAACACGCTCAGGAACAGGGCGCCGAGTCCGAGCACCCAGGCGAAGACCGAGCCGATGAACGTGTCGTCCGCACCCGCTCGCCGCCCGAGTACGGCGAGGAGGAGCGCGAAGGCCACACAGGCTCCGTACAGACCCAACCGGAGGTCCACGCCGAACGCCAGGGCCGCGAGCGCCCCGGTGAACGCGACGTGGGACATGGCGTCGCCGGCGAAGACCTGGCCCCGCAGGACCACGACCGATCCCACCAGTCCCGAGGCGAGGGCGATGGCGGTGCCCGCGGCGAACGCCGATTCGAGGAACGGGTGGGCGAACACGAAGAAGGCGGCGGTCACGCGCCGACCGCACCCGGGGTCAACGCCGCACCCCGCGTCGGGGACCGTCCGACACGGCCGCCCCGCCGGAGTCGCCGCCGGTGCCGGGCCACCGCGACGCGTCCACCGGCCGCACCCACATAGAGGGCGAATCCGAACGTCGAGACCCAGAAGCCCACCGGCCACGGGGAGTAGAAGGCAACGGCCAGGGACGCCCACGCCACCACCACACCGAGACACACCGCAAGAGCGAGACCGACGAACGGTCGCGCGGTGACCTGCTGGGCCGCGGCGGCCGGCATGACCAGGAGGGCGAAGACCAGCAGCGCACCGGTGATCTGGCTCACTTCTGCGGCCGTGCACCCGAGCAGCACGAGGAACACCGCCGAGAGTGCCCGCACCGGCACGCCGCGGGCGGCGGCCACGTGCTCGTCCACCGTGGCGAACAACAGCGGGCGGCCCAGCACCGCCACGATGACGAGGACCGCCGCGGCGACAGCGGCGAGTGCCACCACCTGCGCGTCGGACACGCCGAGGAACGAGCCGAACAGCAGTCCGGTGATGCTGTCGAGGAAGCCTCCGTAGAGGCTCACGAACAGTGCCCCGCAGGCGAGGGCGAAGGCCTGGACGGTTCCGATCACCGCGGACTCCTGGCTACGGGGACCACCCGAGGTGGATCGCGGGACCAAGGCGATCACCAGGGCGGCGACGATGCTCCCGGCGAAGTAGCCGGCCGTGGCGCTCACCCCCAGCCAGATGGCGGCTGCGGCCCCGGGAAACGAGACCACCGCCAGGGTGTGCCCGGCGAAGCTCTGCCTACGCAGCACCATGAACCAGCCCACGGTCCCGGCCAGCACGGCGACGATGGTCCCGGCCCGGAAGGCGTTCACCATGAAGTGCAGCGCAAGCATCCGGCGTAGATCGACGACCGGATTCAGCGCTGGCCCGGCGAGGGCGAGGATCGGTCGGGACGTCACGAGGGTCGCCCGTGGTCGTGGTCGTGGTCGTGGGGGCCGGCGTGGTCGTGGTCGTGGGGGCCGGCGTGGTCGCGGTCGTGGGGGCCGGCGTGGTGGGATGCGGCATCGGGCTGGCCGACGACGACCCGCCGACCGTCGCTCG
>JAKAZC010000069.1 GCA_021826655.1 Actinomycetes bacterium
CGACCGGCAGGCCGGCCCCGTAGGTGAGGACGACGGCCATCTGCAGGATCACCTTGAGCTTGTCGCGGATGCCGTCGGCGGTGAACTCGGCGAACGACTCGGCGCAGTCGCCGGCCTGCAGCACGAATGCCCGACCGTCGGCCGCCTGCCCGAGGGCGGTGGTGAGGTTCCGTGCCTCACCGGCGAAGACGAGGGGCGGCAGGGCACTCAGCCTGGCATGGACCTGCTTGAGGGCGGACTCGTCGGGCCAGGTCGGCTGCTGGGCCGCGGGGCGCGAACGCCAAGAATCCGGGGTCCAGGGTGCCAGGGTCTCGGGAGAGGGGGTCGGCGGTGCCACCCCCACAGCGTACGGCCTTCGGCTCTAGGCTCGCTCCATGCGTCCGTTCCGCTTCGGCGTCCAGCTCGGCACCGCCTCGTCCGGACCGGCCTGGCGTGCCCTCGCCCGATCGGTCGAGGGGCTCGGGTACTCCTCGCTCTTCATCCCCGACCACTTCGAGGACCAGCTCGGGCCCCTGGTGGCGCTGACCGTGGCCGCGGAGGCGACCACCGAACTGAAGGTCGGCTCGCTGGTGTTCGGTAACGACTACCGCCACCCCGTCGTGCTGGCCAAGGAGGTGGCCACCCTCGACCTCTCGTCCGATGGACGAGTGGAGTTCGGGCTGGGAGCCGGGTGGATGACGACGGACTACGAGCAGTCCGGCATACCGCAGGACCCACCGGGAGTCCGGATCGACCGTATGACCGAGAGCCTGGCGATCATGAAGGAGCTCTGGTCGAGCGGGGCGTGCACCTTCGCCGGCGAGCACTACACCCTCACCGGCGCGACCGGCGCCCCGCTTCCCCGTCAGCGCCCGCACCCGAAGATCATCATCGGGGGAGGGGGTAGGCGGGTGCTCGGGATCGCCGCCCGCGAGGCGGACATCGTCGGGGTCAATCCCAGTCTGGCGGCCGGGTACGTCGGCCCCGAGGTGCTCGAGACGACGACGGCCGAGTACTACGACCAGCGGATCACCTGGATCCGCGAGGCGGCGGGGGAGCGGTTCCCCGACATCGAGCTGCAGGTCCTCACCTTCCTGGTGCAGGTCGTTCCCGACCGCGACGAGGCCACCGCACGGCTCGCCCGGATGATGGAGGTCACGCCCGAGCAGGTCGACGGCTCGCCCATCGCGCTGATCGGCACGGTCGAGCAGATCGTTGACCGTCTGGTCGAGCGACGCGAGCGGTACGGGTTCTCCTACGTGGTGGTCCACGAGGCCGAGATGGAGGACTTCGCCCCGGTGGTGGCGGCGCTTGCCGGAACCTGACACGACCGGTCGCCGGCCCGGTGGCATACCTCCCGGTCCCCGCATCGGGGTCTTCGGCGGCACGTTCGACCCGATCCACCGGGGTCACGTGGAGGTCGCCGACGCCGTGCGCCGGCGGCTCGGTCTCGACCGCATGCTGGTCGTGGTGGCCAACCAGCCGTGGCAGAAGCAGGACCGCCCGGTGACCGCCGCCGAGGACCGCTACGCCATGGCCGCCGCCGCCCTCGCCGACCGGCCCGGCCTCGAGCCCTCGCGCATGGAGCTCGACCGTGGCGGGCCGTCGTACACGGTCGACACCGTGAAGCGGTTGCTGGAGGGCGAGCCGGAAGCCGAGGTCGTGGTGGTGGTCGGCTCGGACGTCGTCGCCACCCTCGATAGGTGGCACGAGCACGAGGTCCTGCGGGACCTGGTCACCCTGGCCGTCGTGGACCGACCGGGTGCACCGGTCGTCGACCCGCCGCCCGGGTGGCGGTTCGTCCACGTGGTCGTGGACCCGGTGGACATCTCGAGCACGGACCTGCGGGCCCGGCTCGAGGCCGGCGAGCCGGTGGAGGACGCGGTGCCCGACGCCGTCATCCGTTTCCTGGGCGACCGTGGTCTGTACGATTCGGGGAGATGACTGTGCGGCTGACCCCCACCGAGTCCGCGCCCCCGCCACGACCGGTCGCCACCACGCCCCATCCGCACGATGCAGGGATCCTGCCCGCCGCCGAGAGCCGTCAGGAGCTCCGCGAGGCCCGGCGCCTGCGCCGCCGAACCGCCTGGCTCTGTGCCGCGATCGTCGCGCTGTGCCTGGCGCTTACCATCGTGGCGGTGAGTCTCGCACGGTACCGCCCGGTCGGCCCACCTGCCGCACTCGCCGCCTCGGGCGTTCCGGCCTTGGTGACCGGTCGGACCGATCCCGTCCCCCGCACCGTGCCCGTCGTCGTCAGCGTCCCGTCGGCATCCGTCCCGATCCGTGGCGCCACGGCGCCAGAAGGAGGTACCCCTTGACCACCACCGACCCCTTGACCACCACCGACCCCACCGCGGTTGGACGGTCCGCGGTCCCCGACGAGTGCCTCGTGGCCGCACGCGCCGCCGATGCCAAATCGGGGGAGGAGACGGTCGTCCTCGCCATGGGCGACCTCCTGGGGGTGACCGATGCCTTCGTCGTGACCAACGGGAGGAACGCCCGTCAGGTCCGGACGATCGTCGACGAGGTGGAGCGTCAGGTGAGGCTGGCGGGAGGGCGCTCCCCGGTTCGGATCGAGGGCAAGGACGACGCCTACTGGGTGCTCATGGACTACGGCGACTTCCTGGTGCACGTCTTCATGGACGAGGCCCGGGCCTACTATGACCTCGAGCACCTGTGGACCGACGCGCCGCGGGTACCTTGGGCGGCCGCGGCGGCCTGAGGCCGGCGGCGGGCGGTCCTGGCCCGATCCGACCGATCCGACTGGTTCCGGTTCAAGGGAGCGGCGCCTGGGGCGCGTAGTCGGACCGACCCACCGGGCCGGACACCTGGGCACCGGCGGCAGTCGGAACCTCGATCGGCTTGCCCCCGATCTCGAAGGTCACGCCGGTGACGCCGGGTTGTTGTGTGACGGTGTAGACGACCTGGGCGATGGCCAGGGTCTGGTCGGGCCCGACCACCTGGATCGGACTGGTGGCGAAGTGCACGGTGGCCACCCCGGCGGTGGCGGCCGGGATCGTGACCTGGGCCCCGGTGTCGGTCAGGAACGACTGGATGCCCGATGCCGACTCGGTCGCCGTGGGCCCGGCGAGGAGCGCCCCCAGCACCTGGGTGAGCGAGGCCGGCACCGCCACCTCGCGGGTGGCCGGCACCAGGTGTCCGGCGGGAGACACCAGGTAGATCTGTTCGGGCACACCCACCGCGGGCGTCGTGCCGGGCGTCGTGCCGGGCGTCGTGGTGGTCGGGGACCGGGGATCGAGCAGGTGGTACGGGACGTCGGCGCGTGCGATGGGTGTCGGGGTGGAGGCCGTCGGGATCCCGCACGCCACCGCGCCAGTGACGACCGCCGCCAGGAGTAGAGCGACCCGGACCGCACCGATGCCGCGACGGCCGTCGGCCGCACCGGTCACGACCACTCCCCGGTCGGCCCGTCGTCGCCCTCGCCACCCGCCGGTCGGAGCGGCAGCTCTACCACGAAGCGGGTCCCACCGCCCGGTGCGTCTTCGCTCCAGACCCGTCCGCCGTGCAGGCGGACGTGCTCGGCTACCAGCGACAGCCCGAGACCGGTGCCGTGGCCCGACGCCCGCTGGCCCGCCCGCCCGCCCCGGTAGAAGCGCTCGAACAGATGGTCCCGTTCGGACGCCGGGACCCCCGGTCCGTGGTCCTCCACGACGACACGGATCGCCGTCGGAGCAACCGGCGCATGCGCACCCAGGGGCGGCTGGCGCTCGACGAGCACCCGGGTGACCCCTCCGGCGTACAGGGCGGCGTTCTCGACGAGGTTGGCCATGACCCGCTCGAACCGGCGCTTGTCCACTTGCAGCCGGAGGTCCTCGACACCCGGCCCGACCTCCACCGCGAAGGCGACCGGGCCGCGCCCCCCGTCGGGAGCGATCCGGGCGGACGCGGCCACGGCCCGGCGGACGAGCTCTCCGGGGTCGACCTCGTCGAGCGAAAGTTCGGCCGAGCCGGCGTCGAAACGGGAGATCTCCAGCAGGTCGTCCACCATGCGCGTGAAGCGCCGGAGGTCTCCGTCGAGCAGGTCGAGGGCGCTCTGGGCACGCGGCGCGAGCTGGCTCCGGTGGCTCTCCAGCACCGAGACCGTCGCAGTCAGCGTGGTCAACGGCGAACGCAGCTCGTGGCTCACGTCGGAGGTGAACCGGGCTTCACGCTCGATCCGGTCCTGGAGGTTCGCTGTCATCCGGTTGAAGGCGGCCGCCAGCTCCTCCAGGTCGGCGTCGTCGCCGGTCTCGACCCGGGTGTCGAGCTGCCCCCCGGCGATGGCCACCGCGGCGTCGGTCAGGCCGGCCAAGGGACGGAGCGCGCGCGAGGCGGCCCACCGGCCCACGGCGGCCCCGGCCACCGTGGTGACCAAGGCGGCGCCGGCCAGCGCCACGGCCAGCGCCCGCAGGGTGCCGGCGAGCTCACCGAGGGAGAAGACCTCGAAGTAGGCGGCGTGCACGGCCGGGAGCGGTACGCCGATGACGGCCTCGGGGGTCCCGGCCAGGTTGAACAGCTGGTACCCCGGTCGACCGGAGAGGACGAGGGTCTGCTCGCCGGCCGGGATGGCACTCTGGCCCACCGAGATGGACGTCGCGTACCACTGGCCACCGGTAAGGAGCACGGATCGGGATCCGGGCAGCGTGTCGACCGACTCGATGAGCTGGTTGACCTGGGTGACCGGTGATCGGAGCGCATTCTGCACCAGGGCCGCGTTGGCGAACGCCTGGCGCTGCTCGGTTCCCTGGCGCTCGTTGAGGAAGGTCTGCCGGGCGGTGAAGTACGTGATCCCGGCCATGAGGGCCGACAACCCGAAGGCGCCGATGGCGAAGGTGAGTGTGACCCGGGCGCGCAGCCCGAGCCGTGTCGACAGCCGGTTGCGCCCGTCGTCGACCGGCCCGTCGCCGGAGTCGGAGTTGGCCACCGTTCAGACCGCCAGCTTGTAGCCCATGCCCCGGACGGTGAGGATGAAGCGGGGCGAGGCGGGGTCGGGCTCGACCTTGGTCCGCAGGCGCCGCACGTGGACGTCGACCAGGCGACCGTCGCCGAAGTAGTCGTAGCCCCACACCCGCTCGAGCAGTTGTTCTCGGCTGAGCACCTTGCCGGGATGATTGGCGAGCTCGCACAGGAGCCGGAACTCGGTCCGGGTGCAGTGGACCTCCACGCCGGCCCGCCGGACGACACCTGCTTCGGGCTCGATCTCGACATCGCCGAAGCTGAGGACGGCGGCCTCCTCGCCTTCGTGGCGTGACCGTCGGAGGAGGGCCCGGATGCGTGCCGCCAGCTCCTTGGCCACGAAGGGCTTGGTGACGTAGTCGTCGGCACCCGCCTCGAGTCCGGCCACCACGTCGTGGGTGTCCGACCGGGCCGTCACCATGATGACCGGCACGGTCGACATGTGGCGCAGGGTGCGACAAGTCTCGAACCCGTCGACGCCGGGGAGCATGAGGTCGATCAGTACCAGCTCGTAGGGCTCTGCGCCGAACCGGGACACCGCCTCCTCGCCGCTGTCCACACCGTCGACGGTGTAGCCCTCCTCCTCCAGTGCGAGGCGCATCGACGACCGGATCCGCTCGTCGTCCTCGACGATCAGGATGCGACTCATGGCCCGATCATGACACGACCGACCCGCGTGGCTCGGGCGGGGCGGCCGTGGTCGGCGGTCGGTCCTCCTGCGGTCAGGAGAGCCAGATCTGCTGTGGCCAGATGGCCCCGCCGTTCTGGCCGAAGGCCTTGGCACCGGCCGGCGTGGTCGGGTTGTTGAAGTTCTGGACCTTGGGCACCGCACCGAAGGCCCACACGGACCGGGCGTACCAGACGTAGGGGATGTCCTGGGACAGCAGCCGGTTCACCTGCTGGTAGGCGGCGATCTGCGTCGCCTTGTCCGTCGCCGTGCGGCCCTGGATCAGCGCGGTCTGCATCGCCGGGTCGGTGTTGCGTGCCATGTTGATGGCGAATCCCGGGGTGGAGGCGTTGGTCGGCGACCAGAAGATGTAGTTCAGGTCGGGGTTGACCGCCCCGAACTGCCGCCAGGTGAGGGCCTGGTAGGCGCCAGTCAGGGCCACGTTGATGATGGAGTCTTGCAGGATCGGCTGGAGCGTGACGGTCATGCCCGCCTGCTGCAGCTGCTGCTGCAGGTACTGGCCGATCTGGCTGCCCTTGGGGTCCGGGGTGTGGCCCAGCGTGAACGAGGTCGATGCCCCCGACGCCTTCACCTCGGATACGAGCTGCGTGGCCTTGGCCAGGTCGAAGGCCGGATAGCCGTTGTCGGCGAGGTAGTACGGGGACGTGGACGTGAACACCCCGTCGGACGTCGGGGTGACCCCGCCGTTGATCACCTTCACGTACTCCGCCGAGCTGACCGCGTACGCCATCGCCTGGCGCAATTTGAGATTGTTGAACGGCGCCTTGGACAGGTTCAGCTGGATGCAGTCCATGTCGGACTCGCCGGCCACCTTCACGGAGTCGTCGCAGTAGCCGTACGAGGTGTTCGACCGCAATTGCGAGATGTCCGATGCCGTACTGGTGTGCATGATGTCGATGGCGCCAGAGTTGAGACTGGCCAGGATCTGGCCGGGGTCGGGGATGGGCCTGTACGTGATGCTGTCCAGGTAGGGCATACCCGCCCGCCAGTACTTCGGATTCCGCGTCGCCGTGAAGTGGTCGTTCGGCACCCACTCCTGGAAGATGAACGGACCGGTGCCGATCGGGTTGGTCTGGCTGCTCGAGGCCAGCCAGGTGGGCTCGGCGACGAAGGCGAACTGGCTGCCGATCCCGCCACACAGGTAGTAGTCGAAGGGGACCCACGGCGTCTTCATGGTGATGGTGACGACCAGGGGGCCGGTGACGTCCACCGATTGAATCGGCGTCAGTGCCGGGCCGGTAAGCAGCGACGCCTGGTGGGCCTTGAAGTTGGCGGCCACGGCAGCGCCGTCGCACGGGGTGCCGTTGTGGAAGTTCACGTTGGGCCGCATCGTGATGGTCCATACAGTGCCGGAGGCGTTCGAGGTGACCGACTCGGCCAGGTTGGGCTGGGGGAGGCCGTTGGCGTCCAGGATCATCAAGGTGTCGAAAACGGTGCGGGCGTACAGGATCCCCACCTCGTCGAACGTGCCCAGTGTCGGAGAGAAGCCCTTCTCCTCGGCGTCCACCCCGAAGACCAGCGAACCGCCGGGCTTGGGGGTTGCCGTCGAGATCCCGTCGGGACGCGAACCCGTCGAACCGGCGGCGGTGGTCGACGAGCCCGAGCCGGAACTCGAGCACGCGGCGAGCAGGCCTCCTGATGCACCGGCGACGGCGAGTCCGGCGCCGGTGACGGCGCTCTTCGCCAGGAACGAGCGGCGGTCGATGCGATCAGTCATGGTCCCCCTTTGGACGGAGGCGCCCGGCGCTCGCCGGCCGCCGCTTCGATGCGGTGCTACCTCGTCGATGCCCTACATGGTCAGTGCGTCACTACCTGTTAACCGTCGTGCCCTGCAACGTGCGGCAGGCACTCGACGCGGGCGCAGCCGGTGCCCACCGCCCCCCGGGGAGTCGGTACCGCAGGTGCCTCGGCCCGACGATAGCCCTCGGTGCCGTCGCACGGGCGCCATCGCGACGACCCGGCCGCGTCCGGCGGGCGACCGTGACCGACGGTGGGTGACCGGTCGGCGGGGTGGGCGCCGGTACGCTCGTCCGGGTGGACTGGGAGATCGAGGCCTACCGCCGTTCGGTCGCAGGCCTGTCACCGGACACCGTCCGGGCCTATGCCTCCGACGTGGGGCGGTTCGCCGCATGGGCGGGGCGGGGCGGCGCGCACGGTCCCGGCGACGTGGACCGCATCACACTGCGCCGGTACCTCGCCTTCCTGGCCACGCGGAACTACGCCCGGGCGACCATCGCCCGGACGGCGGCGTCGCTGCGCTCCTATTTCGGATGGTGCGCCCGTCGAGGGGTGGTGGCGACCGACCCCTCGGTCCGCCTGTCGGCCCCCTCGCCCGACTCCCGGCTGCCCCGGGTGCTGGGCCACGCCGAGCTGGACCGGCTCCTGGGGCCGCAGACCGCCGCGCGGTCGGCCGGCGATCCGCACGGTGACGGTGGCCCGACCGCCGACGCGGACCCGAGGGACATCCGTGACGACGCCGTCCTGGAGCTCCTCTACGCCAGCGGGATCCGGGTCGCCGAACTGTGCGGGTTGGACGTGGACGACCTTGACCTCGAGCTCGGGGTGGTCGCGGTCACCGGGAAGGGGTCGAAGGAGCGACAGGTGCTGGTCCACGACCGATGCGTGGACGCGATCGTTGCCTGGCTGGCCGGACCCCGTGCCGTCATGGCCGGCCCGGGGTCCGAGGCGGGCGCGCTCTTCTACAACGGCCGGGGGAACCGCCTGGGGCCCCGGGACGTGCGCCGGATCCTCGATCGCCGATCGCCCGTCCCCACCCATCCCCATGCGCTCCGGCACAGCTTCGCCACCCACCTGCTCGACGGGGGCGCCGACCTGCGGGTGGTGCAGGAATTGCTCGGTCATTCCAGCCTGCAGACGACGCAGGTCTACACTCATGTGAGCAAGGAGCGCCTGCGGTCGGTCTACGCCGGGACGCATCCACGGGCATAAGGGGAGAGTTGGCGACGCAACTCGACACGGTCGGGCACGGGATCGACGCCCTGTGGACCGAGTACAAGAAGACGGGGGCCAAGCAGCTGCGCGACCAGCTCATCGTGCACTACGCACCTGTGGTCAAGTACGTGGCCGGGCGCGTGTCCGTCGGCCTGCCCCGCCACGTCGACGAGGCCGACCTGGCCAGCTACGGGATCATCGGACTGATCGACGCCATCGAGCGCTTCGAGCCCGCCCGCAACATCAAGTTCGAGACGTACGCCGTTCCACGCATCAAGGGCGCCATCATCGACGAGCTCCGCTCGATCGACTGGGTGCCCCGATCGGTGCGGGCCAAGGCCCGGGCCGTGGAGCAGGCCTACTCCAAGCTGGAGGCCACCCTCCACCGGACGCCGACCGACGCCGAGGTCGCCGCCGACCTCGAGATGTCCGACGAGGAGTTCCAGACCACGCTCCGAAAGATCTCCTTCGTCGGCGTCGTCGCCCTCGACGAGGTCTTCCGTGGCGGTGACCACTCCGACCGTTCGACCCTGGGGGAGACCCTCCCGGACGCGACCGCGGGTCCCCTCGACAATTACGAGGTGAAGGAGACCAAGGAGGCCCTGGTCAAGGCGGTCAGCGAGATGGCCGACCGGGAGAAGACCGTCCTCACCCTGTACTACTACGAGGGCCTGACCCTGGCGGAGATCGGCGACATCCTCGGGGTGACCGAGAGCCGTGTGTGCCAGATCCACACCAAGGCCGTGCTCCAGCTCCGGGCGAAGCTGGCGGACCGTCCGGAGGGTTCCGGTCACAAGGTGGTCGCCGACATCCGGGCAGCCGCCGTGCCCGCCACCACGCCGGTCGTCGCACCCGCGGGCGCCTGAACGTCCCCTTCTGCCCGGCCCGAGTGGAGGCCCCCGGTGGAGCGCACTACCATAGTGGGGTCCCACCGTCCGGTGGGACGTCCGAGCGGTACCTAGTCGCACCCGGCCGCGTCCACGGTCGCCCCTCCGGGGGTGCTGCAGTCGGGGATCAACCGTCACAAGGAGCAGGCACATGGCCGTCATCAGTATCAAGCAATTGTTGGGCGCGGGCGTCCACTTCGGGCACCAGACCCGTCGGTGGAACCCCAAGATGCGTCGATTCATCATCGGCGAGCGCAACGGGATCTACCTGATCGACCTCGAGCAGACGATGAAGGGCATCGAGGAGTCCTACGCCTACATCCGGGACCTCGTCGCCGGTGGTGGGACGGTCCTCTTCGTCGGGACCAAGAAGCAGACCCAGGGACCGGTCGCCGTCTACGCCGACGCGTGCGGCATGCCCTACGTGAACGAACGGTGGCTCGGCGGGATGCTCACCAACTTCCAGACCGTCTCGACACGGGTGAAGCGGATGAAGGAGTTCGAGGCCATGCAGAAGGCCGGCGACTTCGACGCCATGCCGAAGAAGGAGGCCCTGCGTCACAGCCGTGAGCTCGAGAAGCTCCAGCGCAACCTCGGCGGCATCCGCGGACTCGACAAGCTGCCTGACGCCATCTTCGTGATCGACACGAACAAGGAGCACATCGCCGTCACGGAGGCGAACAAGCTCGGTCTGCCGGTCGTCGCCGTCGTCGACACCAACTGCGACCCGGACGTGATCACCCACGTCATCCCCGGTAACGACGACGCCATCCGTTCGGGCGCCCTGCTGTGCCGCGTGGTTGCCGACGCGGTGACCGAGGGTCGATTCATCGCCCAGAACCGACCGGCGGCAAAGGCCGCCCCCGCCGCCCAGGCCCCGGCCCCCGCGCCGGCCCCCGCCGCCCAGGCC
>JAKAZC010000070.1 GCA_021826655.1 Actinomycetes bacterium
CGCGTGGATGCTCGAAGAGTTGCAGGGACAGGAACCCCGCACCGCCTGACCCTCAGTTGAGGATGTTGACCGCCCGCGAGATGACGAGGGCGACGGTCAGGAGCGAGGCCAACGACTGCAGCATCATCAAGAGCTTCGACCACGGCGTGAGCGGCATCGTGTCGGTCGGGCTGAAGGCAGTCGCGTTGGTGAACGACGTGTAGAGGTAGTCGATGAACTGCGGGGCCCACCCCGGCGACACACCCGGGACCGACATCTGGGGGAAGAGGAAGTCGGGACGGCGGTGTGTGGGTTGGAGCCGGGCCACGACGCCTCCCCGGTCGAGCTCCCAGTACCAGAGCCCGAAGACGATCACGTTGGTGAGCCAGATGGGCACCGATGCGAACACCAGCGTACGACCGCCGGCGGTCGAATGGGCCAGGAGCGCCCGGATCAGCTCGGCCAACGCCGCCAGGTTGGCCACCGTGATGACCGCGATCATGGCGAGTGAGAGCCAGCGCAGGGCCGACTCCTCGCGCCCGAGTCGGTGGGGGTTGGCCACGAGGAGGGCGACGAGCAGGACGCCCTCGAGGACCGGGATCAGCCAACGTGGCCCGAGTCCCTGGATCACCCGTTCGGGGAGGATGACCTGGAGGACGATGGCGACGACGATGGCAACCGCCGCCGGCCAACGCGGTTCGCTGGCGGAGGGCACCCCCCACGCCACGGCATCGTCGCGCTCGTGGCCCCGCGACCCGGTCGACCACCAGTCCGGCGTGTCCGGTGACCCGGTCGGCAGGGAGTCGCCGTCACCGGGGGTCACGGGCGGGAGCTCGCTCATCACCGATCACCGTAGTCAACCGCACCCCAGGGGCGGCCGATGTGGCTCCACCTGCCCGGACGCCCCGGAGGGTCCACCTGCCCCGGTGGCTGCGGCATCAGCCGACGACGGTGAAGGTGATCCCCGCCCCTTGGAGGCGGGCACGCAGCGCGGGGCCGAGCGCCGACGCGGTCGTCACCTGGCCGGCGGTCTCGGGAAGCATGTCGAGGGCGAGCGACAATGCCGCCTCCGCGATCATCGTCGAAGTCTCGGAGTAGCCGGGGTCGCCGCCGGCCACTTCGGTCACCACGCGCTTCCCACCTCCGTCACCGACGAACCGCACCACGAACCAGGCCGCATCGCGCTGGGCCGGCGTGGGGCCACTACCGGAGGGCCGCCTCCGTAGAACGGCCCGACGGGCGGTGCGGAACTGGGCGATCGCCATGAGGGCCCCGGCGCCACCGAGCATTCCGGCCAGGGCCGCAGGGTTGTCTCCGGCCCAGTTGTGCGAATAGCGGAAGTCCGGGCCGTAGCGCGGGAGCTGGCGGGCAGACTCGGCCACGATGAGTGGGTCGATCGTGGGCAACGGTGCCACCCACCAGCCGGTGTCGCTGTCGCGCCCCACCGTTCCGGTGATCACGCGGACCGAGCGGCCCTTCGGCTCGGGCTCGACCCGACGACGGATGTCCCGGGCTGCCCGAGCTTGGCGCATCCGACCCATGACCTCGAACGCGGATGCGGCGGTACCGCCCGAAAACGTGCCTCGCGTGCGGACAAAGCCGCGTACCGTCACCGGTACGTCCTCGGGCAGCAGCTCGACCGTGTACTGGGCGCCGAGGTCATGGGGCACGGAGTCGAAGCCGCAGGCGTGGATCAGACGGGCGCCGGTGGCCACCGCGCGGGCGTGGTGCCTCAGGTAGGTGAGGTCGGCGAATTCGGGCTCACCGGTGAGGTCCAGGTAGTCCGTACCGGTGTCCGCGCAGGCCGCCACCACCGGGTCGCCGTGGACGAGGTAGGGACCGACCGTGGTGATCAGCACCCGGGTGCGCTCGGTCATCCGGCGGAGGGCGACGGGGTCGGCTGCGTCCACGGTGATGAGCTGGTGGTCCCCGCCGGTGCGGTTCAGGACCGCGGCGAGCTTGACCGGGTCCCGACCCGCGAATCCGATGCGCGCCGACGATGGCGCCCGATCCGCCAGGTAGGCGGCGACGAGCCCGCCGGTGAAGCCGGTGGCTCCGAGGAGGACGATGTCGAGGTCCCGGGCTTCGGTCGCCATACGGGCGACTCTACCGAACGGGTCGAAGTGCGGAACCGACCGACTCCGTAGGTGTCCCCCGGATCGGGCCGGGCCGTCCGTGGACGACATGAGAGCTCTCTCATCTCCAGTTCATGGCCGCCTTAGGATGCGTCGCCACACTCGGGGCCTCGTGGGCAGTCGAACGGATGCCCACACACAGAACGAGGGGTCCCCATGGCCGGTTCCGCAAAGAAGATCGTGATCACCGTGCTCGCTGCCGGTGGCGTCCTCGCCGGCGTGGCGACGGCGTCGGCGGCACCGCTGCACACCGCGGCGCACGTGGTGGTCCGCTCCACCGAGAAGCGCACGCTCCCTGGGCGGGCAGTGAGCATCAGGGGCCACGGGCGGGGGATCCCCGACTCGATCCCGACCCGGCGGCACGATCCATCCGTCTCCACCTCGCCCGTGCCCGTGGCGGTGGCTGCTCCGACCGGCAGCCTCGGGGGCACCGGGTCCACACCCGAGCCCACGACCGAGCCCACGACCGAGCCCACGACCGTGCCCACGACCGAGCCCACGACCGTGCCCACGACCGTGCCCACGACCGAGCCCACGACCGAGCCCACGACCGAGCCCACGACCGAGCCCACGACCGTGCCGACGACCGAGCCCACGACCGAGCCCACGACCGTGCCGACGACCGTCACCGGGGACGACTCGGGTGAGGCCTCGGGCAGGGAGCCAGCTGCCGGGGTCGGATCGGAGGACCCGAACGCGCCCACGGCGACGACGGTCCCGGGAGTCACGACCCCGTCGACTGATCCGATCCGGACCCTTCCCGCCGGCGAGGGGGGCAGCGGAGCACATGGTTGACCCGTCCACGGTCCCGTTGGCGTGCGCCGGCGCCTCGGCATGAGCCGCCCTTCGGTCGCGGCAGCCTCCACCATGGGTGGCGCCGGGACCGACGGCCCGGGGGCGGAGAACGCCCGCAGCGATGCCCGGCTCGGCGGGCGTGGGTCGTGACGACGAGGACCGACCCGGTCGACGGCACGCACGGAGCCGTGCCCGATCTCGCCGAACTGCTCGCGGCCCGACGCGCCACCGACCCGCGGTTCGGTGCGATCGGCCCCGGAGTCGGCGCAGCGGCCCCTTCCGGCGGGGGAATCGCACGCCGTCGGTCGGAGGAGTTGGCCCGCACGGCCCTGGCCCTGGCCCTGGTGCTGGTGATCGGCGCATCGGTGGGCTCCCGCCTCGGCCTCGGCTCCTACCTGGCGCTTGCGGCGTCGGTCGTCCTCGGACTCTGGCTCCGCCACCCGTGGCGCTGCCTTCTCGGCCGGCCCGGTGCGACGGCGCTCCTGTCGGCCCGTGCGACCCTCGGGGCCGGCGCCGTGACGCTGCGGTCGCCCACGTGGTCGCACCGACCCTCGGCCGCAGCGCGGGTACCGGTTGGACCGGGGCGTTCGTCCCCTGGGGGACGCGGAATCGTCCGACCGTCTGGGGGCTCGGCGCTTCGACCTGCTACGTGCTGCTGCTGGTGTCGGGAACGGCCGCACTGGTGGGAGCGATCGGACGGCGGACCCCGTTCCCTCTCCAGGTCGGACGGGTGCTCGGCCTCTGTCTCGCCATGGCACACGGGATTCTGGCCGACAACGACGTCCATGCGCTCCGCTGGCTCTACGTGACCACCGGCGGCCTGCTTCTGGCACTCGAGGCCGCCCGACGGACCGGTGCCCGCGCCGGTCGCGCCGCCGAGACGACCCGCCCGTACGGACCGGTCCGGTCGGGCGGGTCCGTACGCCTGTCGGACGGCCTCACTCGATGGGTTCCGCCATCCGAGATCGACGAGAGCGAGGTCGCGGCCCGGTCGTGGACCAGTCGCCTCCCCGGAGGAAGCGGAGTTGACGACCGGAGTCGAATGCCCCCACCGGACGGCGGAGGCGGACGGCGACTCCATCGACCGGGCGGATGGTTGGTAGCGTCGGATCGGACGGCAGTCATGCCGGGCCGGTCGTCGTGACGCCGGTCGATCCGACGAAGGCGAGGTCGCGCCTGGTGCCGACGGACAAGGCAGTGCGGAAGTGGACGACCCGGCGCCCCTGGTGGGTCGGGCCCGGGGTCGGTGCCGTGCTCGGGGCCCTCACCGTCGGTGTCGTCGCCCAGGGCTCACTGGCCGGCAGTCGTGTCGTGCTGCCGGCAGGGCCGAGTCTCTCCTCGTCGACGGTGGCCGTCACCCCGGCGCGGACGAATGCTCCGGCACCGAGGCCGACGGATGTGCCGACCCCCGACGGCACTGTCGTCGCGCCGGTCCGCCCGGTCGTGAGCCAGACGGATTCCGGTACCGGCTCCGGAGCGGTGGCGTCGGCCGGCGAGTCTTCCTCGACCGGGTCCGGGACATCGTCTTCCGGGGGGCTGCGCTCCGACGTGGCGAGCCCGCCGACCACCGAAGCATCGACCTCCGGATCGACGGGGTCGTCGGGCAGTGCCGGAGGCTCGGCGGCCGGCTCCACGGGAGCGGGTGACGGAACCACCCCGACCACGGAGCCCACCACGCCGGCCACCTCGGTGCCGTCGACGACCTCCACCACCAGTCCCGCCTCCGAGTCCGGGGACCGGTGAGCATGGCCGGCTCCGGGCCCGCCCGGCGCCGGCGGCTCGGCTCCGCCGGTCGTCTCGCGGCATTCCTGGCGATCCTCATGGCGGTGATCCTCTCGGTCACCGCCTATGAGACGGAGCGGGCGTTCGCCAACCAATCGATCGACTCGACCACCCGGAGCCTGGTGTCCGAGGTGGACAGTTTCAGCCGCGCGACGGCCGCCACGACCCCGGCGTCGCTGCAACCGGCGACGGTGGCCTACCTCCAGGGTCGGGTGCTGGTCCAAGGGGAGTCGCTCATGATCGGGCTGCGTTCGGGCAACCGATTCGGCTCCGCTGGCTCGGCTCCGCTGCTCGCCAGCAGTGAAGTGCGGTCTCTCCTGGCCGGACCCCCCAGGACGACGACCTCGTACCGCATGACGCTCGCCGGCAATGACACGCTCCTTCTCGTCAGCCCGATCGACCAGAACGGAGTGACCGTCGGTACGCTCGTCGTGGCATCGGACCTGGCGCAGCTCCACGCCGACCAGCGGCGGGTGCTGGTGCTCGCCGCAGGGGAGGCCATGGTCGCACTCGTGGCTGCGGTTGCCGGTGCCTACCTGCTGCTGCGCCGTCTGCTCCGCACGGTCGGGAGTATCACCGACGCGGCCGATTCCATCGAGAGCGGTGACCTGGACCGCAGGCTCGGCGACCAGGGGACCGACGACGAGGTCGGCAGGCTGGCCGCAACCTTCGACTCCATGCTCGACCGGCTGCAGGCGGCCATGGTGGTCCAACGCCGTCTTCTCTCCGACGTCTCCCACCAGTTGCGCACCCCTCTGACAGTGGCCCGGGGCCACCTCGAAGTTCTGGCCCGTCAGCCCCGTGCCGAGATGCAGGAGGTCCGCGAGACGGTCGCCGTCGTGGTCGAGGAGCTCGACCACATGCGCGCCCTGGTCGAACGTCTGCTGCTGCTCGGACGTGCGCTCGAACCTGACTTCCTCCAGATGGAGCACCTCGACCTGCGTACGTTCCTCTCCGACCTGTTCGACTCGGCCCGTGTGCTCGCTCCACGGCGATGGTCGCTCTCGCCGGTGCCGGACGTCGTGCTCGAGGTCGACGTGGCCAAACTCCGTGGCGCCCTGCTCAACCTGGTCGACAACGCGGTGGGTGCCACCGGGCCGAACGACGCCATCGAGCTGCGGGCGACCCGCTCGAAGGTCGATGGCTCGCTCGTCCTGGCGGTGGACGACTCCGGTCCGGGGATCCCCGACCACCAGCTGGCGACCGTGTTGGAGCGGTTCGGACGGCTCGGCAGCGCTGACCGCGAGGGCAGCGGGCTCGGATTGGCGATCGTGACTGCCGTAGCGGAGGCCCACGGAGGGACGTTCGCGCTCGGGAGATCCGATCTGGGCGGGTGCCGGGCCGCCCTCAGGTTGCCGGGTTCGCGGGTGACCGTGGAGTCCGATCGTTCGCCGGTGGGGGTCTGATGCACATCCTGATCGTGGAGGACGATCGTGGGATCTCCTCGTTCCTGGAGAAGGGCCTCCGGTCCGAGGGCTACGCCATTACCGTGGTCGGAACGCCCGATGACGCCCGACTTGTGCTCGACACCGCCGATCCACCTGCGGACCTCGTGCTGCTCGATCTCGGCCTGCCGGGTGGCGAGGGCGGGGACGTCCTGACCTGGATGCGGGGTCGTGGCCTGGCCACACCGGTCATCATCCTGACGGCTCGGGCCGAGGTCGAACAGAAGGTCCAGGGGCTCAACGCCGGGGCGAACGACTACGTGACCAAGCCGTTCTCGTTCGACGAGCTGCTGGCCCGGGTTCGGGCCACGCTCCGCACCGCCGAACAGCCGAGCTCATCGGAGATCGTCGTGCGCGACCTACGGTTGGACCTTCTCACCAAGGTGGCGTGGCGCGCCGGTCAGCGCATCGAGCTGGCACCACGCGAGTGGGCTCTGCTCGAACTGTTCATGCGCCATCCCCATCAGGTGCTCTCCCGCGCGCAGATCCTGTCGGGCGTGTGGGACCAGACGTTCGAGACGGGGAGCAATGTCGTCGACGTCTACGTGGGCTACCTGCGGCGCAAGCTCAACAAGCCGGACCTCGAACCGCTCCTCGTCACGGTACGGGGAGCGGGGTACCGGTTCGCCGATGACGTGGCCCACACCATGCCGTCCTGACCGACTGGCGCAGGCGATCTGGGCACGGGCAGGACCCCGGACGAGCCGGCAGGAGTACGTTCTCAGCGCGCCGTGATGTACTCCATGAGCTCGTTGCGGTCCTTCTCGAGCTCGCCGATGCGGCTCTTCACCACGTCGCCGATACTGATGATGCCGCACAGGAGCCCGTCGCTGACGACCGGGACGTGGCGGATCCGCTGCTCGGTCATGAGGTTCATGATCGAGTCCACGGTGTCCTCCGGTGAGCACCGGTGGACCGACGAGGACATCACCGTGAAGACGGGCTGCGACAAGACGTCGGTCTGGAGCTCACTCAGGCGGCGGACGACATCGCGTTCGGACACGATGCCCTCGATGGTTCCGTCGCCGGGGGAGACGACCAGGGCGCCCACCCGATGACGTGCCAGTTCAGCCACCGCTTCGCCCACGGTCACCGACCGGTGAACGGTGGCGACCTCGGAACCCTTCGTGGCGAGAATCGCGGACACCAGCATGGTTCCCCCTTCTGGAACGGCACGCCAGCGCCGCTCCCGGCCACCCTCGTTCGGGGGTCGTACGGCAATCATCGCGCCGCCCGGTCGAAAAGGGAACACCTGCTGGAGCGGATGCCCGCGCTGTCTCCCCGGGGTCAGGTGCGCGACACGCCGGTCGGTGGACCGGTACGGTGCGATGTCCACCCGCCGGCGTGTACCCGACCGGCGGTTCGGTCAGGCGGTCACCTCGGCCTGGAGCCGATCGGTGGCCTCGATGAACTCCTCGACCATGGAGAAGACGACGTCCTTGGCCTTGCGGACGGTGGTGGCCCGGCCGATCACCTGGCCGCACGGATTGAAGTTCACGTCGCGTGCCTGCTCCGGGTACCGGTGACCCCGGGACACCGCTTCGATGGCCACCATCATCTGCAACGGCATCGGTAGGGGATCAGGGGTGTCCTCCGCTTCCCACGCGTCGGTCCAGTCGTTGCGGAGCATCCGGCACGGCTTGCCGGTGAACGATCGCGACCGGACGGTGTCCCGGCTGGAAGCGGCCAGGTAGGTCTCCATCTGCTTGGGAGGAATGTCGGCCTCCTCGACCGTCAGCCACAGCGTCCCGGACCACACGCCCTGTGCACCGAGCGCCAGAGCGGCGGCCATCTGGCGCCCACTGCCCACGCCGCCGGCGGCGAGGACCGGGATGGGGGACACCGCGTCGATCACCTCGGGCCACAGGACGATGCTCCCGACATCGCCGGTGTGACCTCCGCCCTCCGAGCCCTGACAGATGATGAAATCGAGGCCGGCCGCCTTGTGGTTCAGCGCATGCTTGACCGAACCGGCCAGGGCACCGATCATCAGGCCGGCGCCCTGCACCTTCTCGATGACATCGTCGGGGGGCGTTCCGAGGGCGTTGGCGATGAGCTTGACGTTCGGGTGTCGAAGGGCGACATCGATCAGGCCGGCTGCATGGGCCGCCGTCCAACCGATCATCCCGTTGGACGTGCGCTCGTCCTCGGGAATCTCGGGAACTCCGTGGTCGGCCAGGATCTTGAGGGCGAACTCCTTGTGCTGCGCGGGAACCAGGCCGCGGATCTGGGCCTCGAGCTTGTCCGGGTCCATTTCGTCCATGCCCTCGTACTTGGCCGGGATCACGATGTCGACCCCGTAGGGCCTGTCGCCCACGTGGTCGTCGATCCAGGTCAGTTCCACTTCGAGCTGTTCGGGGGTGAAGGCGATCGCGCCCAGGACGCCGATGCCCCCGGCATTGGTGACCGCCGCCACGACGTCGCGGCAGTGGGTGAACGCGAATATCGGGAATTCGATACCCAGTCGGTCGCAGATCTCGGTGTGCATGGTGGGTCTCCTAGTGGGTCGGTGAGTGGTCTACGGGGTCAGTGAGGGGCCTACGGCGTCGGTGAGGATGCGCTGCGGGAGGTCGGGGGCCGGGCCCGGGTGGACCCGGGCGGACGGAGGCGACGGGGGCGGGGGGCCGACGGGGGCGGGGGGCCGACGGGTGCGGGAAGACCGAACAGCGCCGAGAGCCCCCGCAGCGCGAGATCGTCGGGCACCGTTGCTGGGTCGAGGCGCTGCTGCATGGCGAGACCGGTCAGGAGGGCCTTGACCAGCACGGCCAGCTCAGTTGGCGAGGCACTCGGTGCGGCGCCCACCGCCGACGTCCACCCCTCGATCCGCGTGGCGCTGTAGCGGAGGGCTTCGGCGTTCCGCACTCGGATCACGGCGGCGACCTCGGGGTCCCGCACCGCGCGCAACCACAGCTCCTGTTCGAGCAGGGGCCAACGCGACGACTGCCGGTCCGAGGTGTCCGAGACGTTGGCCCATACGGCGCCGAGTTGACCGGAAGGGGAATCGGACACCGCCACTTCGGCCAGCAGTACCGTGAGCACCGAGTCCTTCCACGCGTCGAGGAGCGCGAGGAGGAGTCCCTGCTTCGAGCCGAAGTGGGCATAGACGGCGCCCGAGGTCCGCCCCGCCGCTTCGGCCACCGCGTCGACCGACACGGCGTCGATGCCCTGGTCGGCGAAGAGCTCGGCGGCGGCCGCGAGCAGGCGAGCCCGGGTATCCGCCTTCCGTTCCTCCTGGGTCCTGGCCATCCAACCCCTCGCTCGCGCCCGTCCCTGATCGACGGCACGGTCTGGCCCCGGGCACCGTCGGTGGCAGCGCCGATCCGGGGAGGAACTTACATATATCGGAAGCGTTATGCAACCTGGGGGTTCGACCGGGTGCGGCGGACGTTCCGGTCTGCCTGCCCCGCCCAGCGGTGCCCCGCCCGGGCACCGTCCCGATGCGGCCCCTACAGTGGACGAGTCCCCGAAGCACCGGCGGACGAGTCCCCGGACCACCGATCACCAAGGGAGCACCATGGCTACGCACGAGACCACCCGCGACTCGCTCTTCATCGACGGCACCTGGACGCCCTCCGCCGGTTCCGGGACCATCGAGGTCATCGATTCGACCACCGAAGCAGTCATGGGCACGGTTCCCGAGGGGACGTCGGCGGACATCGACCGTGCCGTCGCCGCGGCCAAGGCGGCGTTCCCCGCCTGGTCGGCCCTTCCCGTGACCGACCGCACGGCCTACCTGGGAAAGGTGGCCGAGGCCCTGGGTGCCCGGATGGACTCGCTGGCCGACCTCATCACCCATGAGGTGGGCATGCCCAAGGTGTTGTCGCAACTCGTCCAGGTCGGGCTGCCGCTCAACTCGTTCGCCACCGCCGCCCAGGTCGCCGCCGACTTCACCTGGGAGCAGGAGGTGGGCAACTCGGTCATCGTCCGCGAGCCGATCGGCGTGGTCGGGTGCATCACCCCGTGGAACTACCCGCTCCATCAGATCGCGGCGAAGGTGGCCCCCGCGCTGGCCGCAGGCTGCACCGTCGTCGTCAAGCCCAGCGAGGTCGCCCCGCTCAACGCGTTCGTCCTGGCCGACATCGTGGCCGAGGTCGGACTGCCGGCCGGTGTCTTCAACCTGGTCACCGGGTTCGGGCCCGTCGTGGGCGAGGCGATCGCCGCCCATCCGGACGTCGACATGGTGTCCTTCACCGGATCGACCAGGGCCGGCAAGCGGGTCACTGAGGTCGCCGCCGG